>JAFMEI010000089.1 GCA_017856815.1 Ilumatobacteraceae bacterium | reverse complement strand
GGGGTGTCATCATCGCGTTGCACCACATCACCGCCGCAGTTATCGCACAGCCACGGGCGGCGATCAACCGAACCAACGGTGTAGTTGGTTCCGCAGTCACGACACACGCGACGCGCAGTAATGCGCGTAACAACAATTTCTCGCGGTACAACAAGATCGATCACCACATCGAGTCCACGGTCTTTAGTGATGCGGTCGAGTTCAACAGCCTGTACAACTGTGCGCGGGAATCCATCGAGGATGTAACCGCGACTGCGCGCATCATCTTGTTCAAGGCGCACCTGAACCAGGCCAACCATGACCTCGTCCCCAACGAGACCCCCACCATCCATCACGGTTTTCGCTTGGCGACCGAGCTCTGACTTTTCACGCACGGCAGCACGCAACATGTCACCCGTTGAGATGTGCGGTACGACATAGTGCTGGGACAAGCGAACGCATTGCGTTCCTTTGCCCGAGCCTTGTCGCCCGAGAATGACGAGTCGTGCGCCCTTGATGGTCATGTTGTTGGCCTCAGTCCCCTGAGGTCTACTTGAGGAATCCCTCGTAGTTGCGCAACATCAACTGGCTGTCGATCTGGCGCATGAGTTCCAGCGCCACGCCCACCGCAATAAGCACAGTTGTTCCGGCAAATGGGAAGGACTGAACGTCGCCCACCCACAAGATGATGTAAGGCAAGATCGCAATCACAGCCACGAACAATGCGCCCGGCAGCGTGATGCGGTTAACGGTCTTGGCGAGGTAACGCTCAGTCTGCGGACCAGGGCGAATACCAGGAATGAATCCACCCTGACGACGAATCTGATCAGCCTGACGCACGGGGTCAAAAGCAATTGAGTTGTAGAAGTAGGCAAACGCCACGATCATGATGAAGAACGCTGTGATGTAAACCATGTTCTGGCTGTTGACCAAGTACTGGTCAACGAAACGCGCGATTGAACCACGCCAGCCTTCGCCCGAGCCAAGCATGTTTGAGCCAAGTACTGGCAATAACAAGATTGACGACGCAAAGATGATCGGAACCACGCCGGACTGGTTCACCTTGAGCGGAATGTACGTGTTTTGGCCACCATACATACGACGCCCAACGACACGCTTGGCAAACTGCACGGGGATGCGGCGCTGACCAAGCTCGATTCGCACAACTGCAATCAAGATGCCGATTGAAACCACCACTAGCAAGCCGAAGATGAACCACTTCTTGCTCTGAAGAATCGAATAGTACGAATACGGCAATCCAGAGACGATGGACGAAAAGATAACCACAGACATTCCGTTACCGATGCCGCGCTGGCTAATTAGTTCTCCAAGCCACATCAACACCGCAGTACCAGCCACAAGGGTCGGGATCACCAGCAATGCGCGTGGCATGAACGGATCGAGAAGAACCACATCTGGCGCCTGTGCCGCTGCACCAAAGAATGCACTGCCATTGCCTTGACCAAAGATGAAGGTCAAACCTGCGCCCTGGAGTGTGGCGATACCGATTGCAACGTATCGAGTGGTCTGGGTGATCTTGCGTTGACCCACCGCACCCATCTGCTGCCACTCTTCGAGCTTTGGAATGACCACACCAAGCACCTGCATGATGATGCTGGCCGTGATGTAAGGCATGATGCCGAGCGCGAAAATTGAGAACGAGCTAAAAGCTCCGCCTGAGAACAGGTTGAGGAATCCGAGTGCACCTTGAGTGTCGGCAGCTGACTTCAACTGCTGCACAGCCTGACCATCAACACCAGGAACACGAATTGCGGTACCGAATCGGTAGATCAACACGATGAACATCGTGAACAGGATCTTGTTACGCAGATCCGCGACCTTGAAGATGTTCTTCAAGTTGGAAAACACGCGGTGCTCCTTTGTGCTTTAGAGGTTCCCAGACAACAACATGACCTTACGATCAACGGTTGGTGAACTGGTTACCCTTTACCGGCGGACGCCCCTGCGCATACGGCAGAGGAATGATTGTGACCGTACCACCAGCAGCGGTGATTGCTGCTTCGGCGGCCTTGGATACGGCGTGAGCGTGAACATTCACTGCCTTTTTGATCTCACCACGTGCCAGCACCTTAATGAAGGTGCCCTTGTGGGCAACGCCAGCCTTCACGAGTGACTCGGGAGTCACTTCGGTCAAACCGACTTCGCTGATTGCATCAAGGTTGATCGCTTGGTACTCCACACGGAAGGGGTTGTTGAAGCCCTTCAACTTTGGAACGCGCTGCTTAAGTGGCATCTGGCCACCTTCAAAACCACGCGCAACAGTGTTACGTGCGTACTGACCCTTGGTACCACGGCCAGCGGTCTTTCCGCCCTTGCCGCCGATACCACGACCAACGCGCTTTGGCTTTTTCTTAGCGCCAGGTGATGGTGAAAGTTCGTCTACTCGCATGACATTTCCTCTTTCAGAGATCTCTTGCTCAGGCTTCTTCCGAAACCGTGATGAGGTGCGGCACGCGTGCGATCATCCCACGAATTTCGGGACGATCAGGAAGCGTGTTGGTGTCGCCGATACGACCAAGACCAAGTGCGCGGAGCGTGCCGCGTGCTTTGGGCTTGACGCCGATCTTCGAGCGAACCTGTGTGACAGTGATGGTTTTTTCTGTAGCCATGATCAGTGAGCTGCTCCACCTGAGTTTTTGCGGTCGTTGTAGGCCTTCAGCATTCCCTTGGGAACGAAGGTGTCAGCGGCAATTCCACGACGCTTCGCAACCACATCTGGGCGCTGCAGTGACTTCAGCCCCTCAATGGTGGCGCGTGCAACGTTGATTGCATTTGCTGAACCGAGTGACTTAGCAAGCACGTCGTGAATGCCAGCCTCTTCGAGGATCACTCGTGCTGCACCACCGGCGATAACACCAGTACCAGGAGCAGCGGGCTTCAAGAGCACGCGGCCCGCACCCGATACTCCGAGAATTGGATGTGTGATGGTGCTACCTGCGAGAGCGACATCGAAAAGATTCTTCTTCGCTTCTTCAGTGCCTTTTTGGATTGCCAACGGCACTTCTTTTGCCTTGCCGTAGCCGAGACCAACGCGTCCGTTGCCGTCACCGACAACTACGAGTGCAGTGAATGAAAAGCGACGACCGCCCTTCACCACCTTGGCAACGCGGTTGATCGTGATGACGCGTGACTCGCGCAGTGCGCCGGGTTCGGCGGGAGTGGTTGTTGTTACGTTGCTCATCAGAACTCCAGACCTGCCTCGCGGGCAGCTTCAGCTACAGCCGCAATACGACCGTGATAGAGGTAACCACCGCGGTCGAACACGACCTTGGTGACGCCGGCGGCCTTTGCGCGCTCGGCAAGCAATCCACCGAGACGCTTGGCGGCATCAACAGTTGCACCACCCTTTTCGCGCTCACCGGTTTCCACCGATGAAGCAGAGGCGATGGTGCGACCAAGATCATCATCAATCACCTGCAAAGTGAGGTGCTTGTTGGAACGATAAACAGCAAGACGCGGACGCGCTGCTGTGCCGTGAATCTTCTTGCGCACGCGACGGTGACGACGCTGGCGGTTCGTACGACGGACTTCAGACATATTGCTCATTGCGATACCTACCGACTACTTCTTGCCCGTCTTGCCGGCCTTGCGCATAACGCGCTCATCCAGGTAACGGACACCCTTGCCCTTGTAAGGCTCGGGCTTGCGGATGGAACGGATGTTGGCAGCAACCTGGCCGACAACTTCCTTGTTAATGCCCTTGATCACGATGCGTGTGGGCTGGGGAACTTCGAAGGTCACACCGTCTGGAGCCTTTACGACTACGGGGTGTGAGAAACCGAGAGCAAGCTTCAGCGCATTTGGGCCCTGAGCTTCAGCGCGGTAACCAACGCCGACGATGTCGAGTTCCTTGACGAAACCATCAGTCACACCAGTGACCATGTTGGCAACGAGTGTGCGGGTGAGGCCATGCAGTGCGCGGTTCTGACGCGAATCGTCAGGACGCTCCACGAACACGGTGTTCTCTTCCTTGCGGACGATGATTTCACCTGGAATTTCGCGGCTAAGGGCACCCTTTGGGCCTTTAACCGAAACAACACCGGCATTGATGTTGACTTCAACACCAGAGGGAACAGTGATTGGGGCTTTACCGATACGAGACATAGTTGGTCACTCCTCGATCACCACACGTAGCAAAGAATCTCGCCGCCGACCTTGCGCTTGCGCGCTTCGCGGTCGGTCATGAGACCCTGGCTGGTGGATAGGACAGCAACTCCAAGACCGCCGAGTACGCGAGGTACAGCGGTGGAATTACGGTAAACGCGAAGACCCGGTGTTGATACGCGGCGCAATCCAGAGATTGTGCGGATGCGGTCATCTGAGTACTTCATCTTGATTGTGAGCACTTGGCCCGGACCCTTGTCAGCGGTGGCAACTTCGAATGTGTCGATGTAGCCCTCTTGCTGGAGGATCTTGGCGAGTGCGACCTTCTGCTTGGAAGACGGCATCTTCACGCTGTCGTGCATCTGCACGTTCGCGTTACGGATGCGGGTCAGCATGTCGGCGATGGGATCAGTCATCATGTCGTATCACCTACCAGCTGGCCTTGGTTACGCCCGGGACTTCGCCGGCATGCACGAGCTCGCGCAGGCACAAACGGCAAAGGCCGAACTTACGGAAAACTGAACGCGCGCGACCGCAACGACGGCAACGTGTGTAAGCACGCACCTTGTACTTCGGTGTGCTGTTCGCTTTGTTGATCAGAGACTTCTTAGCCATTTACTTGGTACTCCTCGATCACTTCTTGCCTTTGGCGCCTGCGGGACCGCGGCGGACAGATTTTTTCTTCGGTGCGGGGCCAGCATCGGCGCCGCGCTTGAACGGAAAACCGAACGCATCGAGAAGTGCTTTGCCTTCTTCGTTGCTGATTGCGGTGGTCACGATGGTGATGTCCATACCGCGTGATGCGTCGATCTTGTCGTAATCAATTTCCGGGAACACGATCTGCTCAGAGAGCCCGAAGGTGTAGTTGCCACGGCCATCCCACGAATGTGCGGGAAGACCACGGAAGTCACGGATACGTGGAATTGCAATTGACACGAGACGGTCAAAGAACTCCCACATACGATCGCCACGAAGGGTGACCTTGCAACCAATTGCTTGGTCCTCGCGCAGTTTGAATCCTGCAATCGAAGTACGTGACTTCGTTACCACAGGCTTTTGACCCGTGATCAAGGTGAGGTCTGCAACTGCGCCTTCAAGCAGCGATGGCTGCTGGGTGGCACGGCCGACGCCCATGTTCACCACAATCTTGTCGAGTGTGGGCACGCGCATCACGTTATTGATTCCGAGTTCAGCCTGAAGTGCAGCTTTGATTTCGCTGTTGTACTTCTGCTTGAGACGGGGTGCTGTTGTGGTGCTCATCAGATCTCATCTCCGGTTTTCTTGGCAACGCGCACCTTGGTGCCGTCTGCCTTCACCTTGTAGCCAACGCGAGTTGGCTTGCCCTTGTGGAGAAGCGCGACATTGGATGCGTCCAGCGGGACGTCCTTGTCGATGATGCCGCCCTTTTGATCTTTGTTGGTCGGCTTTTGGTGCTTCTTTGCGATGTTCACGCCAGCAATCAAGACCTTGTTGGCCTTGGGGTAAACAGCGGTGATTTCACCGGTTGCACCCTTGTACTTGCCTGCGAGAACTACGACGCTGTCGCCTGTTTTCAGTTTCATGTCACAGCACCTCCGGTGCCAGCGAAATGATTCGCATGAACTTCTTGTCACGAAGCTCACGTCCAACGGGTCCGAAAATACGGGTGCCACGTGGTGTGAGATCTTCTTTAATCAACACTGCAGCGTTCTCGTCGAAACGGATGTATGACCCGTCCGGACGGCGCTTCTCTTTTTTGGTGCGTACTACTACGCAACGAACAACTTCGCCTTTCTTCACACCAGCGCCAGGGATTGCATCCTTGACTGTGGCGATGAAGACGTCACCAATCGATGCATAACGGCGGCGAGTACCACCGAGCACCTTGATAACAAGGACTTCCTTTGCGCCGCTGTTGTCGGCAACGCGAAGACGCGACTCCTGCTGAATCATTTCGCACGCTCCAGAATCTCCACGACGCGCCAACGCTTGAGCTTTGACATCGGACGGGTTTCCATCACGCGTACCTTGTCGCCTGGCTGCACGTCGTTTGCTTCATCGTGTACGTAGAGCTTCTTGGTACGAAGAACAAACTTGTCGTACTTGGGGTGACGCACACGCTCGACAACTGCGACAACTGCGGTCTTGGCCATCTTGTTGGACACCACCACGCCATCGCGCACCTTGCGCGCGTTACGGTTTTCTTCGGTCATCACTTACTCACTTTCTGAGCGGCTTCTGCAGCTGCAATCTCACGCTGACGAATCAGGGTGTTGATGCGTGCGATCTGCTTGCGGACTTTGCCGATTTCGGAGTTGTCCTCAAGCTGTCCCGTTGCATTGCGAAAACGCAGGTTGAGAGCTTCTTGCTTGGTATTGCGAAGCTCTTCAACGAGTCCTGGCAATTCCATTTGGCGGAGTTCTTCGATTGAACGAGCCATCTCAGATCGTCTCCTCGCGGGTAACTACGCGAGCCTTGATCGGCAGCTTTTGCACTGCACGGTCGAGCGCTTCGCGAGCGGTCTCTGGATTCGGGAATGAGAGTTCGAAAAGGATGCGACCCGGCTTCACCACTGCAACCCAGAATTCAGGGTTGCCCTTACCGGAACCCATGCGGGTTTCAGCAGGCTTCTTGGTGACGGGCTTGTCCGGGAAGATGTTGATCCACACCTTGCCACCACGCTTGATGTGACGGGTCATAGCAATACGGGCCGCTTCAATCTGGCGTGCGGTCAACCAACCTGGCTCAAGAGCCTGGATGCCGTACTCACCAAATGCGAGCTCGTTGCCGCCCTTCGACATGCCGGTCATACGGCCGCGATGGTGTTTGCGGTGTTTTACTTTGCGAGGCATCAACATTGTGATCAGTCCTCCTGACCGCGGAAGTGCGGTGTCTCGTGCGAATTGTGGATACGACGCTCGATGTCTTCTTCTTCTGCAAGAAGCCTCTCGAACTCAGGATCTGCTTCCTTAATAAGAGGAGCGACTTCGATCGGCTCATCTGCAACAGGGCGTCCAGCTGATGAAACAACCTTGCGCGTTGCTGCTGGTGCGGTAGCGATTGCAGAACCCGAGGTCTCGCCCACTGCCATTGCAGCTTCGCGAGTGATCTTGTCGTCGCTCTGGCTCTTGTACGGAAGGATGTCGCCCTTGTAGAGCCACACCTTCACACCAACGCGACCCGAAGAGGTGCGTGCTTCACGGAAGCCGTAGTCGATGTCTGCACGAAGTGTGTGCAGCGGCACACGACCTTCGCGGTACCACTCGGTGCGGCTCATTTCAGCGCCACCAAGACGACCAGAGCACTGAACGCGGATGCCAAGTGCGCCGTACTTCT
>JAFMEI010000088.1 GCA_017856815.1 Ilumatobacteraceae bacterium | reverse complement strand
AATCCCCCGATTGATCCCTTTGGTCCCAATTCTTGGCTGGTCGACGAGATGTACGAGCAGTATTTGGCCGATCCCGATTCAGTCGCGGAGGCGTGGCGGGAGTTCTTCGCCGACTATCGCCCAGGAGCTGCGCCACCACGGCCGACCGTTGCGCCACCGGTTGTCGCTGCCTCAGTTGCTCCAACACCTGTGTCGCCCGTGAACACTTCGCCGAAGCCACCTGTTACCCAGGCGGCTCCGATTCCAGCCGATTTAGTGCCAGAACCAATTCGCGGTGCTGGTGTGGCAATTGTGAACAACATGGAGCGCAGCCTGAGTGTTCCAACCGCCACCAGTATCCGTCACATTCCCGCGAAACTGCTCGAGGTCAATCGCAAACAAATCAATCTGTACCGCGAACGCACGGGACAAGCAAAAGTTTCCTTCACGCACCTAATCGGTTACGCAATCGTGCGCGCAATTGCTGATGCCGTCCCTGCCTTGAACAACACTTACGTTCCTGATGCTGATGGCAAGCCACAGATAGTTCGCAATCCAAACGTGAACATGGGTCTTGCAGTTGATGTTGACAAAGGTGGCGGTCAGCGCACACTCGTAGTGCCTGTGTTGCGTGATGCGAACACCTACGACTTTGCAGGGTTTTTGAATGCATACGAAGAGCTCATCCGCAAAGTGAAGACCAACAAGTTGGCAGTGAGTGACTTCGCTGGTGCAACTGTGAGCCTCACAAATCCTGGAACGATCGGCACAGCGCAGTCGGTTCCGCGTTTGATGCCAGGGCAAGGCGCAATCATCGGCGTTGGTTCAATTGATTATCCAGCGGAGTTCCAGGGCAGTGATGTGCGCGCCCTAGCGGGACTTGGGGTTTCAAAAGTAGTGACCATAACCAGCACCTACGACCACAGAATTATTCAAGGTGCAGAAAGCGGCCTCTTTTTAAAGCGGGTCCATGAGTATCTCCTCGGCGAGCACGAATTCTACGAAGACGTATTTCAGAGCCTTGATGTGCCGTATCGCGCCGAAGAGTGGAAGCACGACATCAATCCGGTCAATCGCGAAGAGGCGATGCTCGAAAAGCAAATGCAGATTTCCACCTTGATTCGCGTGCATCGTGTACGCGGTCACTTGATTGCTGACCTTGATCCACTGAAGTGGAAAGAGCCCACACTGCCCAAAGAGCTCGACCCAACCACATACGGCATGAGCATCTGGGACCTCGACCGCGAATTTCTCACCGGTGGGGTTGCGGGCTACGACCGTTTGCGTCTTGGCGATCTTCTCGACATCTTGCGTGGCGCGTATTGCGGCACCATCGGTGTTGAGTACATGCACATTCAGAACACTGAGGAGCAGCGCTGGGTGCAATCGCGTTTCGAAGGTGTGCGGTATTCATTCACCGCACCTGAGAAGAAGCGAATCCTCGAGCGCTTGAATTCTGCTGAGGCTTTCGAAAAGTTCCTCGCCACAAAGTATGTCGGCACGAAACGCTTTGGTCTCGAGGGCGCTGAGTCGTTGATCCCGATGCTCGATGCCGTACTTTCATCGGCCGCTGACGAGGTATTTGACGGGGCGATCTTGGGAATGGCTCATCGTGGTCGACTCAATGTTTTGGCCAACGTAATGGGCAAGTCATACGACCAGATTTTCAAAGAGTTTGAAGGACACGTCGACCCGTCTTCTGTGCAGGGAAGCGGTGACGTGAAGTACCACCTCGGAGCACACGGCAAGTACGAAAGCGCTACTGGTAGCCAGCTAAACCTTGAACTCGCTGCGAACCCAAGTCATCTCGAGACCGTGAACCCATTGGTCTTGGGTATGGCCCGCGCGCAACAGGATCAAATTCATCCACCGCTTGCGTTCTCGGTGTTGCCGATATTGATCCACGGGGATGCGGCGTTTGCCGGCCAGGGCGTTGTGATGGAAACCCTTGGTATGAGTGACATCAATGGCTATCGCGTTGGCGGAACCGTGCACATCGTGATCAACAACCAAATTGGCTTCACAACCGCGCCCAAAGAATCGCGTTCGTCTTTGTATTGCTCAGATATTGCGAAGTCAATCCAAGCGCCAATTTTCCATGTCAACGGTGATGACCCCGAGGCATGTGTGCGTGTTGGGCGTTTGGCATTTGAATACCGCCAGAAGTTCCACAAGGACGTGGTCATTGACATGATCTGCTATCGCCGTCATGGTCACAACGAAGGTGATGATCCGTCATACACCCAGCCACTCATGTACAAGGCGATCGCTGAGCGTCGCAGTGTGCGCAAGATTTACGTAGAGTCGCTAGTAAAGCGCGGCGACATCACATTGGAAGAAGCCGAGCAGGCGCTTCAGGACTATATCGACCGACTCCAGGTGTCACTTGATGATGCTCGTTCCAAAGCGCCAGCGCCGGTGAAAGCAGCGAGGCCTCCAGAACCAATCGGTGTGTTGCCGCACATTGAAACAGGTATTGAGCGTGGCACGGTTGACGCGATCTTTAATCAGCTGACCAACTATCCAGCCGATTTTGTTGCTCACCCGAAGCTGATTCGTCAGTTTGAGCAGCGGGCAAAGCTTTACCACGAGCAAGGCGAAGTGGAATGGGCCACAGGTGAAGCACTCGCCATTGGGTCATTGGTTCTGGAGGGCACCGCAGTTCGCCTCTCTGGTGAAGACACGCGCCGCGGCACATTTAGTCAACGCCACGCTGCGCTAGTGGATTACGAAAACGAACGTATCTGGATTCCAATCGCTGACTTACCTGGTGCGAAAGCCAATTTCTGGGTTTACGACTCGTTGCTTTCGGAATACGCAGCAGTTGGTTACGAATACGGCTACGCCCACAGCAATTCAAATGCATTGGTGATGTGGGAAGCGCAGTTCGGTGACTTTGTAAACGGCGCACAGATCATCATCGACCAGTATCTAGTCGCTGCTGAAGACAAGTGGGGCCAGCAAAATGGCCTGGTCTTGTTGCTTCCTCATGGCATGGAAGGGCAAGGCCCCGAACACTCTTCGGCGCGCATTGAGCGCTTCTTGCAACTCTGTGCTGAGGACAACATTCAGGTCTGTAACGCCACCACTGCGGCCCAGTACTTCCATCTGCTGCGTCGCCAAGTGCGCCGAAACATTCGCAAACCTCTGGTTCTGTTCACGCCAAAAGCTCCATTGCGAATGGCTCAGAGTCGCTCCAAGGTCGAGGATTTCACCAAGGGAAGCTTCCAAGAAGTCCTCGACGATCCGTTTATTTCCGATCCCGGTTCCGTCAAACGAGTCATTCTTTGCAGTGGCAAGGTTGCTTGGGATGCGATCGCTGAGCGCGACAAGCGAAAGTCGCCCGTTGCAGTGATTCGAATTGAACAGTTGTATCCATTCCCACTTGATCAGATCAACGCGATTCTTGCCCGCTACCCAAATGCCAAGGAAGTTGTCTGGTTGCAAGAGGAACCAGAAAACATGGGTCCATGGCACTTCGTCGAGCACCTAATTTGGCGCCTCAAGGAGCGTGGTTACGATCTGCGTCATGTGGCTCGTGTGGCGAGTGGAAGTCCCGCGACGGGCTCTAAGGCAATTCACGATCAGGAACTCGCTGACCTCATGGATGAGATTCACGAAGGTCTGTGAGTTTTACCGACTCAGCAGTTTTGTGCCAAGAACCTTTTCAAGGTCACTAATCGCCTGATCCGCAGTCAAAACCTTGATGGTGGACATGCCCATTGCGGCTGCTGGTTTGAGATTTGATCCGATGTCATCTAGGAACACGCACTCCGAAGGCTCCACTCCGAGTTGCTCACATGCATAGTTGTAGAACTTTGGCTCTGGTTTACGGAAGCCAACGACACGACTCTCAACCACTAGATCAAATCGGGCCATGATTGCTGCGACTTCGCGTTCGTGTTCGGATTCGATGACGTGTTCGGTGGGGCGATTGAAGTTGTTAGTTAGGCACGCGGTCCTGTACCCAAGCTCAATTACTCGGTCGAGCACCTGAACCATTTCAGGTCGCACCGTGCCGTGAAGCACACCAAGCACATCGAGCCCGGTGAGTGAGTGGCCGGCTGTGGCCATGAGTGCGCCAAAACGTGAACTGAAATCTGGGGCTGCGATTTCGCTGCGCTCCATTTGTCCCCACAGGTGATCACCGGCATCACTGGCGATCACACCTCGGATGGTTCCTTTTGGTATTCCGCGGTCGGCTTCGAGTGCATGAAACGCCTCAAATGGACTCGACAGAATCACACCTCCAAAATCCCATAGAACCGTCGTGATCATCGGCAAATAATAAGCCCAAACCCACGAATAATCGCCCCTTAATGAACTTATCCACAGGGAGTCGATGGTTGACTAGAGGTCTATGGGAAGGCACGTTGTCGTCGATGGTTCGAACATCGCAACCGAGGGACGCAACGCCCCCAGCCTTGCTCAATTGAGTGAAGCCATCGACTCATTTATGGAGGAATATCCAGGGGTAAAAATCACCGTGGTTGTCGATGCAACCTTTGGTCATCGGATTCACAAAAAAGAAGTGAAGGAATTCGAAGCAGCGATTGACAACAACGAGTTGGTGGCGCCACCTGCGGGAGCAGTGGGTCGCGGTGATGCATTCGTTCTCTCAATTGCCAAGAAGGTGGGCGCCTCTGTGCTGTCCAACGATTCCTACCAAGAATTCCATGGGCAACATGAATGGCTCTTTGATGAGGGCCGGTTGATAGGTGGAAAACCGGTACCGAATGTGGGCTGGGTTTTCGTCAACCGCGTGCCAGTGCGTGGTGCAGTGAGCCGCCGCGCACAACGCGACGGCAAGAACGGACCCGTTGCAGTTGAGCGCAAGCCGAGCAAGGCAGCGAGTCAGCCAATGCCAGTTCCGAAATCTCCGCCCCCAAAAGTCGCAACTCCCAAAACAAGTGCCAAACCAAAGGCGGACGCTGCAAAGCCTGGAAAAGAGAAAAACGATCTCTTGCCATTTTTGTCGTTTGTAGAAAAGCACAAAGTGGGGTCGCGGGTGAAGGGTGTGGTTGAGTCCTACTCATCTCATGGTGCATTCGTGCGCATCGGTGAAGTAATTGGGTATTGGCCGATGCGTTTAATGGCCTCGCCACAACCTCGTCGTCCACGTGATGCCGCGTCAATCGGTGACAAAGTTGAACTTGTTGTAGCTGGGTTCACGCCTTCGCGTCGCGGGATTGATATTGGGGTGGCAGATCTCGTGAAGGTCAAGGCTGAGCTCAAGCCGGCTACGAAGCCTGTGCCAGCGAAATCAGTCAAGAAGTCAAGTGTCAAGAAAGTCGCCGTTGCAAAAAAAGTAGCGGTCAAAGCTGTCAAGAAATCCGCACCCGCAAAGGTGCTCGCTAAGAAAGCGCCGGCTAAGAAAATTGCCAAGAAAGCGCTGGTCAAGAAGGCTGCGAAAAAGTGATCGTCGCCACTTGGAACGTGGCTTCTTTGAAAGCACGACTTCCGCGTGTAACGCAATGGCTTGAAGACGTCAAACCAGATGTTCTGTGTCTGCAAGAGACCAAGATGACCGATGCCAACTTTCCCGCAATGGCATTCGTTGAACTCGGTTACGAAGCCGCGCACTTTGGGCAAGGTCAGTGGAACGGTGTGGCAATTATTTCGCGCGTTGGTCTTGATTCCGTAGAAAACAACTTTGAGTCGTCGGGTGAACCCGACCATGAAGCCCGGATCATTACCGCTGATTGTGGTGGTATTCGAATTAGCTCCGTTTACGTGCCCAATGGGCGAGAAGTGGGACACGATCACTACAAGTACAAACTCTGGTGGCTCAACCGTCTAACGGAAACTCTGCAAAAGAATCCCAAAGGGACCCCAACTATTGTTGCAGGTGATTTCAACATTGCCCCCGAAGACCGCGACGTTTGGGATATCAAAGAATTCGCTGGTGCAACTCACGTGAGTGATGCCGAACGCTCCGCGCTGGATGCGATCAAAGCAACTGGACTTACCGATGTATTTCGCGATGCTCATCCATCGCAAGACAAGCTGTACACGTTCTGGGATTTTCGTGGCGGTGATTTTCACAAAGGCAAGGGAATGCGGATTGATTACCTGTTGTGCTCGCCAGACGTGGCTAACCGGGTCGACTTCACACTTGTTGATCGAAACGCACGTAAGGGAGAATCACCGAGTGATCATGCTCCCGTGATGATCGGGCTCAAGGACGCGTAGAGGTAATTGCCAGGATCTTCGCAGCGTGGCGGCGAGCCTGAATTGGTCCCATTAACTCCGCCAGTGCATCTTCGGTCGCCGGCATGGTCTCAGCGATTCTGCGTAACTCGTGATCAGAACAGATCGCGAGTTCTGTAGAGCAGGCAATTCTCGCCACATCGCGGCGCCAACTACGCAACTCATTCATCACATCGGTTTGAGTATCACGCAACGAGGCCGAAGCCTCGCGTATTTCGAGTGGGGCAGGAGTTGGTCGGGCCTGTACTCCCACTGGCATGTCTTTGAGCCATGGGCTGGGTTGGCAATTGCGGTTGTTGCGCGACAGGCATCGTGTGATGTGCAACTCATTCTCGGCACGTGTAAGAGCTACATAGATGAGTCGCGCTTCCTCAGCAATTTGCGCTGTGGTTATTGCCGACGCGTGTGGTGAATAGCCCTTTTCAAACCCAGCTACGACAACGCGTCGCCACTGTCTTCCTTTCGCTGCGTGAAAGGTCATAACTTCGATTTCGTCTTCGGCGTTGCCAGCAAATGACTCCCTCAGCGCACCAGTGGCATAAACCCAGGCCTGGAAACCAGCGCCGTTCAAATCTGAAGAAAGTGATTGCACCACGTAGTCAGACACGAGTTCAGCAAGTGGAGTGGTGGCAGGAACGGTGCGGAGATCCTCGGCCCATTCAAGCAACTCTTCGAAAGACTTCAGCGATTGAACAGCTCTCATTGCCTCATTAACTACGGCACCACCAAGTGCGGAAGTGCGTACCTTCATGCCCGCATCTATCAACGCCTTACGAATGGGTTCAACTTGAGCATTGGTTCGCACAAGCACCGCGGCACGAGGATCCATCCCAGCGGGTGGTGGTGTGCGCAGCAGCTCAACAATGAGCGCGGCTTCTTCGTCTGCGGTGTTGGCCTGATGGGCCTGCACCGGCGGGCCCTCAGGAGCACTGGCAACCGTGTCAGTGTCCATACCATTACTCATCAGCACGTGGCGCGCGGCAGCGACAATTGCCGGGGAGCAGCGGTAGTTATTCGGAAGGCTGACTAAGTGCACACCGGCGGTACTAAGTGCATCGAACAATGATGGATCAGCACCGTTCCATCCATAGATCGCTTGACACGGATCACCAACTACGAACAGGTCGTCACGACCATCAGTGAGACTGCGGACGAACTGGTATTGAAGCGGGTTCATATCTTGTGCTTCATCAACATGGATGTGGCGAAAGCGCCATCTGATCTGTTCGGCAAAACCACGATCGGTCTTCATTTCCTGAACGACTAGATGAATCAAATCGTCAAGGTCAACAACACCACGCTTTTGTTTTTCAC
>JAFMEI010000010.1 GCA_017856815.1 Ilumatobacteraceae bacterium | reverse complement strand
TGACTGGCAGCTCAAGATGGGGGTCGGGGTAAATGGATCATTTGAACTTCATGATGCTGGGCTTGGGCAACGGCGCAGTGTTTGGAGCGCTTGCACTTGCGCTTGCAGTTACCTACCGAAGCTCTGGCGTCTTGAATTTCGCCACAAGCTCACTGGCGATTTACGGCGCATATACGTACTCATTCCTCCGCAATGGGTACCTCTACAACCCAATCCCGGGCATCAAATCAAAAATTGATATTGGGGATGGGCTCGGAATGTGGCCGGCCCTAATCGTTTCAGTGCTCATATCGGCATTGGTTGGCGTAATTCTCTACGTGGCGATTTTCCGCAATATGCGTACTGCATCTCCAACGGCGAAAGCGGTGGGATCTATAGGCGTGATGGTTCTGATGTCGGGCTTGATGATGCGATCGGTCAAAGAAAATGACATTCAGGCAGTCAAGGCAATCTTCCCTGAAGACACCTGGACTCTTGGGAGCCTTCGAATTAACTCAGACCGTTTCTACCTGGTTCTCACCATCGTGGCTGTGGCCGTGGTGTTGGCGGCCGTTTTTCGCTTCACTCGATTTGGCTTGGCCACTCGCGCCTCGGCTGAAACAGAAGTTGGCGCGGTGGTTTCTGGTTTGAAGCCTGAGCGAATCGCCATCATCAACTGGGCGATTTCTGGTGCCGTGTCGGGTCTCGCAGGAATATTGATCGCCCCACTGACGCCGTTGCAGCCAGGCATCTACACACTGTTTATCGTGCCTGCATTAGCTGCAGCCGTACTTGGTCGCTTTACGGCGCTTACACCGGCCGTTCTTGGCGGTATCGCAATTGGCATGTTGCAAGCCGAAGCCCAGTTCCTTGGATTCAAGTGGCCGTGGACACTCTCGTCTGGCAACTCAGAACTCGTGCCGCTGATCCTCGTGTTAGTCGTACTCCTCGTTAACTCCAAGCCGCTTCCTACGCGCGGAACACTGATGGAGAAATCTCTCGGCAAGTCACCTCGTCCGTATTCCGTACTGCTTCCGACAGTTGTGTTTTCACTAGTTGGTGCAATTGCGTTGATGATCACCGATGGCAACACACGCGGATCTATCGCGGTCTCCATGATCATGGCAATGATTGCACTATCGCAAGTGGTGGTCACTGGTTTTGCGGGCCAGCTTTCGCTTGCACAGTTGACACTGGCTGGAGCTGGTGGTTTTGCCCTTTCACATCTCACAGAAGGGCTCGGTGTGCCGTTTCCAATCGCGCCAATACTCGCTGGCGTAGTTGCGATGGTCATTGGTGTAGTGGTTGGTCTCCCCGCACTTCGTATTCGTGGCTTGTTGGTGGGAATCGTCACGTTCACACTGGCTGTTGTTCTCGAATCGGGCTGGTTCCGAAACATGGACTTCAATAACAACGACGGGGGTACTGGCTCACCAATCAAAGACGCGAAGTTCTTCGGGATTGACCTGAGCGTTGGTACCGGTCTCACATATCCAAAACTCGCATTCTGTCTCATGGTGCTAGTCACTCTCGTACTCGTCAGCGTTGGTGTCGCGTGGCTGCGCAATTCGCGCTTGGGTGCCGCGATGCTGGCGGTGCGCGCGAATGAGAAGTCGGCTGCGGCTGCTGGCATCTCCGTGGTCCAGGTGAAGATCATCGCTTTTGCCATCGGATCATTCATCGCTGGTCTAGGTGGTTCGATGCTCGCCTACAAGCAGTCAATCGTCACCTTTGACACGTACAGTGCAATCGCGGGCCTCGGTGTTCTTGCAGTTGTTTATATCGGTGGAATCACTTCTATTTACGGAGGAATAACTGCTGGACTCTTGGCGCAGGGCGGCTTTCTCTTCACACTGATTGATAAGAGTTTCAGCATCACCCAGTGGTTTGGAATCATCAGTGGTCTTGGACTCATCTTCAACGTAATAAGTAATCCTGAAGGTGTTGTTGCGCCGACCCACAGGTTCTTGGAGAAGCGACGCCTCAAGAAGATTGCTGAATCCGAAGTTGCGGTCGTGCGTGCTAGCGGCACATCCGCAAATGTGTTTGGAGTGCGCGGGCCGATCATTGCCGAAGTGAGTGGTCTATCGGTTCGTTACGGTGGAGTTTCGGCGGTGACCGATGTGTCATTCAATGTTCATTCAGGATTGATCACGGGTTTGATCGGGCCCAACGGAGCCGGCAAAACCACCACCATGGATGCCATCTCAGGTTTTGCACGGTACACGGGCCGGGTCACATTGGACGGCAAAGAACTTGATGGGCTCGCGCCACACCAACGCGTGGCCGCAGGTCTTGGACGCACGTTCCAAGGCGTTGACCTGTACGAGGATCTCACCGTTGCAGAGAACATTGCCGTGAGTCAGCAAGTTACCGGCGAGAGTGTTGCCGAAGCCGAGGCCTCACTTGCGCAACTACTCGACATGCTTGGGTTGACCGCGAAAAGAAATCGTGGAGTTGCGGAATTGTCACAAGGTGAACGCCAACTCGTTTCGATCGCCCGTGCGCTTGCTTGCAAGCCGAAATTGCTGTTGTTGGACGAACCCGCTGCTGGACTCGACAGCGCTGAGAGCCTTTGGTTGGCCGATCGGTTGCGCGAGATTCGTGACACCGGTGTAACGATTCTGATCGTGGATCACGATATGGGCCTTGTGCTCAGCTTGTGTGACGAGATCTTCGTGCTTGATTTCGGACGGCTCATTGCCACCGGCTCGCCTGCGGAAATTCGATCCAATCCCCAAGTGGCTTCGGCATATCTTGGCGCCTCAGTGGAGGGAATCTGATGACTGCTTTGATCTCAACTACAAATTTGAACGTTGGGTATGGCTCACTTGCAGTGGGACGCAATATCAACATTGATGTGCGACCCGGTGAAGTTACCTGTGTGCTTGGCCCAAATGGTGCCGGTAAGACCACTTTGCTTCTTACGCTCGCTGGTTTCTTAGATCCGCTTGCTGGTGAATTGGCAATCAATGGCGTCGTGCAAAAGAAAGCCAATCCGCAGAAGATTAATGAAAACGGGGTAGTGCTGATTCCCGACAATCGTGCATTGTTCACACAACTCAACCCGGTTGAAAATTTAAAGCTCGCTTACCGCAAGGGTGGGCGCACCGTGGATGAGGTGCTTGATCTTTTTCCGGCATTGCGGGAGCGTTCACGCGTCAAAGCTGGAATGTTGTCCGGCGGCGAGCAGCAGATGTTGGCAATGGGGCGCGGAATTGTTCAGGGCCCGAAAGTGCTGCTGATTGATGAGATGAGCATGGGTCTTGCACCGGTGATTGTTGAACAGCTCGTTCCACTAGTGCGCCAAGTGTCGGACCAAACAGGTGCAGGTGTCGTGCTGGTGGAACAGCATGTGCGTCTTGCGCTTGAGGTTGCGGATACTGCTGTTGTGATCGTGCACGGTGACGTTGTGCTCCAAGAGTCAGCGGCTGCCTTGAAGGCCGATCCAAAGCGCATGGAAGATGCCTATCTGGGCGCTTCCCACGGCTGAACACAATGTCAAAACGGGCGTGTCGCGCGTCACTTGAAAATGGGTTACTATTAATTTTGTCGGCGTGACCATCGGGCTCGCCGCTTAAGCAAAGGGGAAAATAGTGAGCAAACTCAAAGCGGCGCGTACGCGTCGTCTAATGGTTGCCGGACTCGCGGCGTTCGCTCTCGTAGCGGCTTCGTGCTCCGACGACGACGGTGGCAGCAGTGACACAACTGCTGGCGAGGAGACCACGACATCTGTGTCCGAAGATGCACTTGGCGAGCCAAACCCTGCATCTGGAGATCCAGTTGTAGTCAGCCTCATCAACGAAGAGGGTGGCGATTCAAACGCACAGAGCCTCAACACGCACGCTGGAATCGACATCGCAGTTGCTTATGTAAATGAGTACCTCGGCGGATTGGGTGGTCGCCCAATTGAAATTCTGCATTGCGCCGGCAAGGGAACACCTGCTGACAACCAAGCATGTGCAACCGAAGCAGTTCAAGCTGGAGTCGCTTTCTACACTCAGCCATACCAGGCACAAGAAGAGATCGTGGTGAACACTTTTGCTGAAGCAGGAATCCCGAGCATTTTGAACAGCTCATCTTCTGGCCCCGGCATGACCGGACCCCACGCCTATGCATTGACTGGTGGATACCCGGGCACTCTTGGTCTGTTTGCGCTTGCCGCAAAGGAAGCTGGAGTTACGAAGTTGGCTCACATGGTTACCGACGTACCAGCAGCTACTGGTGCCGCTAAGGCTCTTGGTGGAATCACCTTCGGCAACGTAGGCGTTGGTTATGAAGTTGTAGCAGTGCCGCTTGGTACCCCTGACTTCTCCGCAACAATGCAAACCGCAGTTGCTGGTGGCGCAGATGCGCTGATGGCAACTGGTGACGCGAGCTTCTGCTCGTCGTTCTTGAAGGCTTACAAGGCCCTTGGTCTTGACCTCAAGAAGTTCGTCATTTCAGTTTGTGTTACCGACTCGGTGATCCAGGAAGCTGGCGACGTTCTTGCTGGTTCCTACTCGCAGGCTGCGAAGAATCCATCAGCTGAAGAGGCCGCAATTTATGCAGCTGCAGTAGCTAAGTATGGTGCAGACGACATTGATCCGGATCCGGCAAAGTCGTCGTCTGTTTCCGACGGCTTCTCGGTGATCATGAACGTATGGGCAGCCTTCCAGGGCTACACCGGTGCGTTTGATCCAACAAGCATCGAAGCACACTTGGCTGGCATCAAAGATGTTCCGCTGTACTTCTCAGGTGGCGGCACCGCTACCTGTGATGGCAAGGCAATTCCGATCGTTAAGAACGTTTGCTCAGGCTCTGGCCTCGTTGGCATCGTTGACGCCTCGGGTGTATTTAGCGATGTGAAGGAATACAACGCTGCTGAGGCTTACGCCACACCAGCGGGCTAACCAAAGCCAACAATTTGTGGAAGGGGCGGGTCGAAAGACCCGCCCCTTTTGCATGCCATCGTTGATGTCGTCTGCGCTTTAGATTGGCAAGATGCCTAAAGCCGGTGATTCCCCGTTTCTGAACATGGAAATCAATCCAGATGGTGCTGGTGGCGCCACAGGCGTGTTGGTTATTGATGCTGTGCACCGCAATCCCTATGGAATTGTGCACGGTGGCGTGTATGCCGCGTTGGCCGACAATGCAATGGGTGGCGCCGTGGCGGGCTTGATGGGTGCAGGTAAGACCTTCAATACGATCGATCTTCACTTGCGTTATTTGCGCCCAATGCGAGAAGGCACAATTTCTGTGCGGGCCACAGTAGTGAAGCCTGGTCGCCGCGTGATTCAAGCGGAGTGTGCGATGCAGGGAGACGACGGCAAATTGGTTGCCACTGCGACAGCTTCATTTTTCGTTGTTGAGGACTGACCTCGGTTTAGGAATAGGCTGACGCCATGAAAATTGGTGCACAGCTACATCCCCAAGCAACTTCCGTCAAAGAACTCCGTGATGCGTGGCGTGCATGCGACGACATGGGAATTGACTCAATCTGGACCTGGGACCACTTCTATCCTCTCTATGGCGACCCAGATGCAGCCCACTTTGAGGGTTACACGCTCTTATCCGCAATGGCCGCAGACACTAAGCGTGCCCAAATCGGCATGCTCGTAACTTGTTTCACCTACCGCAATCCACAGTTGCTTGCCGACATGGCGCGCACAATTGACCACATCAGTGACGGCCGCTTTGTGCTTGGTCTTGGCTCGGGTTGGTTTGAGCGCGACTACGACGAATATGGGTATGAATTCGGAACCGCCATCGGGCGTTTGCGCGCACTTGAGGCGGGGATACCCGTCATCAAGGACCGCTTAGCGAAACTGAACCCTGGGCCAGTCAATGGCAAGATGCCAATCATGATTGGCGGTCGGGGTGAGAAAGTAACTCTACGTTTGGTGGCAGAGCACGCCGATCTCTACAACACCTTTGGTCCACCAGAGCATTTTCGCCAGAAGCTTGATGTGCTCGAAGAGTGGTGCGCAAAGGTTGGTCGTAATCCGGCAGAAATCGAAAAGACAGTTTGCGTGGGCGTTGATGAAATCGACAAGCTCGCCGATTACGCCGCAATCGGAGCTGACCATGTCATCGTGATGCTTGGTGGCCCATTTGATCTAAAGGCCCTGGAAAAAGCCAAGAAGAGTCTCGGCTGAATTCAGCCGCAGAACGATTCGTTCAGATCGCCGAAATAATCAAGATCAACTTGTTTGGTCTTGCCTTCGGTAACACTGATCGGCACCAAAGTTATGTCGGTGCCGGTTAACGCAGTCATCATTCCAAAATTGTGATCATGTGCTGCGTCTACGGCAGCGGCCCCAAATCGAGTGGCCAGTACACGGTCGTACGCGGTTGGCGTACCTCCACGCTGCACGACTCGCACTTCATAGCCAGTGCGTCTTTCAATTTCGGGAGCAATCAGGTTGACAATCCCGCCGAATTTCGGGCGTCCGATCGCATCGACTTCGTACTGAATTTCAGGAAGCGTTCCATCACGGGGTGTTGCACCCTCGGCAACGACGACTATGGATGCATATCGACCGCGTTTATGGCGAGCGCCGACTTGATTGCATACCGCTTCAATGTCGAATGGGATCTCGGGAATCAAAATTGATGTTGCGCCACCTGCAATACCCGCTTGCAGTGCAATCCAACCCGTATCGCGGCCCATCACCTCTACAACCATCACGCGGTTGTGGCTTTCGGCAGTCGTCTGCAAGCGATCGATGGCATCGGTTGCGGTTTGTACCGCAGTGTGGAATCCAAATGTGAGATCGGTGCCAACTATGTCGTTGTCGATCGTTTTTGGAATGCCGATCACATTGATTCCGACATCCCGTGCAAGCTTGCTGGCAACGGTTAATGAACCGTTGCCACCGATCACGATTAATGCATCAATTCCGAGTTGCTCAAGATTGTTGCGTGCGATCTCAGGGCCATCTTCGTAGTCATATGGAGATCCACGGGTGGTGCCAAGTATCGTGCCACCTCGGGCGAGAATTCCGTATACAGAGTCGCGGGTGAGGCGCTCGTAATCAAGCCCCATGACACCCTGCCATGCATTATGAAAGCCAATCACGTCATCGTCGTGGATGGCACACGAACGCCTCACAACCGAGCGAATAGCGGCGTTGAGCCCCGGGCAATCACCGCCACCGGTCAGAAGTGCAATTCGCATAACCAGATGGTACTTGTGGTCTCCAAACAACCTTGTCGCAGGAACGCAGTAACTTGCACATGTGGTCGGTATGTTTGTTTCCCTTTGGTCGCGCTGGAAATTGAGGCGCCTGACCACGGAACGCCTGCCTGTAGTTCGCGCAGCGCAACTCGAAGTTCAACGCTGGGAGAGCCCCGTTGGGATGCCTCTGACCAAACTTGAAGGTGTTTGGTTATATGAGCGAGCACTCAACATCAACGGCGAAATTATTCAATTGGGTGACGTACGAGCCCAGGCGGTGCCGATGAGTGAGAGCGGTGTGACTTCAAGTCCAACTCTCACACGCGCTGCAATCGGTGGCTGTCTCTTCGGCTGGCCCGGGGCATTTCTCTCACTCTTAGTTCCAAAGCGGCGGGTTGGCAGCTCGAGTGATCCGGTGTTGCAACTTTGGATTGGCGAATACGAGCGGATTCTGAGATTCAAGCCCTACCACGGTGGTGTCGTATTCGAACTCGCCGCCATGATAAATAACGCCAATACCGATGCCCCGCAACTCGAGGCTCATCGCGAGCAATTCCTACGTGAGGCTCGTATGGATCTGCTCAGAGCCCGCGCCGATACCCCAGAAATGGCAGCAGTGAGAGCGCGCATCAGGGGGCGAAAGCGTGAAAAGATAAACCATCGAACTCCTGGGGGCGTCGATGGCATCAACAAGCAGTCTTAGATCCACATTGGGGCGTCGCGTCGCGTCCATTGGTGGTGTTTGCTTGCTGTGGGTGGTGCTGCTTGCATCTGCACCAGTCTGGATAATCGCAGCCGGACTCTACGATTCAGTTCGCCTCAAATTTCGCTTTCCCCATGTGCGCCTACTTGCATTTGGTGTGTTGTGGGCCACTTTTGAGATATGCGGCGTCATGGTTTCGGCACTTCTGTGGTGTGCTGGGCTGCGGCGCAACGTTGCCGCGCATTACGCGCTCCAGCGTTGGTGGGCGGGCATGTTGATGAAATCACTGCGAGCCACCTGTGGCATAAGAGTGGAAGTTACAGGTGAAAAAAGTCTGCCTAACCAACCATTGATTGTTTTAGCGCGCCACGCGAGTTTGGCTGATTCGCTCGTGTCGGCTTGGGTGCTTGGAAACCTCGCTGGTCGGCAGCCACGGTATGTGCTGAAACGTGAGTTAGCCCTTGATCCGTGTCTTGACATCGTTGGCCATCGACTACCCAACTATTTCGTGAACCGTGAGGCAAGTGACCCGGCGACCGAAGTTGCCGAGCTGGAACAACTCGCAGACAGCATGGGATCAAGTGATGCAGTGGTGATTTTCCCTGAAGGCACGCGATCAAATCCCGAAAAGCGCGCAAAGCGCCTTGCCGAACTCGCAACACGAAGTCCTGCTCGAGAAGCCCGATTGCGTGAACTCAAGCACTTGTTGCCGCCGCGTCCAGCCGGGACCGTAGCGCTCTTAAAGAAACAACCCGACGCAGCGGTTGTGGTTTGTGCGCATTCGGGATTTGACGGCCTTGACACTTTCAAAGGAATCATTCGTCGGCTGGAATCTGGTGTTGGTGCGACAAAATTTGATTTAAGAGCAGTTGCTCGCCCGCAAGATGTGGATCCAGTTGAATGGTTGGACACACTGTGGGTAGAAAATGATCGCCGCGTTGCGGCACTAATGGAGGAATGATGTTCGCTCTCATGAATCATGGTGATGCAATGGCAGCTGCGGCAATTGCAATTGCGATTCTGATGGTTTGTACATGGCTGGTAAGCCTTGTCATGAAGAATGCATCAATCGTGGATCTCATCTGGGGATTTGGTTTTGTTGTCGTTGGCTGGGTCACTTATCTGGGGAGTGACACGACCTCGGCGCTATCCACTTTGTCGCTGACGTTGGTAACAATTTGGGGTCTACGTCTTGCGATATATCTCACGTGGCGCAACCACGGAAAAGGTGAAGACTTTCGCTACGTGGCGATGCGTAAGCGGTGGGGGCAAAGGTTTCCAATTATCAGCTTGTTCACGGTGTTTGGATTGCAAGGCACGATCATGTGGGTTGTGTCGTTACCGGTGCAGTTGGTGATGACCGAATCTGATTCCGAAATTGGATTGATTGCAATCCTCGGAGCCATTCTGTGGGCTGTCGGTCTCGCATTTGAAGCGATTGGCGATGCCCAATTAACGCGTTTCAAATCGGACCCTTCAAATGCGGGCAAAGTAATGAACCGCGGTCTGTGGCGATACACAAGACACCCGAATTATTTTGGGGACGCTTGTGTGTGGTGGGGTCTCGCCGTCATCGCCTTGACCGTGACACCCTGGGGTTTGGTGGGTGCGGCCCTTATGCATCTTTTCCTACGCCGAGTATCCGGTGTGACGCTCTTGGAGAAGTCGCTCGTGAAGCGCCGTGAGGGATATGCCGAATACATAAAGGTGACCAGCCCGTTCATTCCGCGCCCACCAAAGAAGTCCTGAGCGGATAACTGGGCTGGCTGGATTGGCTAGCCTCGTTTTTGAGCAACTGATGCTTTAAAGGGGAGATATGCAGTACAACCTTGCCGCCGAGAAGATGCCCACCGCGTGGTTTAACGCCTTGCCGCGGATGCCTGAGCCTCTGAAGCCGCCGCTTCATCCCGGTACCAAAGAGCCAGTTGGGCCCGATGATCTTGCGCCGCTTTTTCCAATGGCGCTAATTGAGCAAGAAATGTCGGCGTCGCCTTACATCGACATCCCGGGTGAGGTTCTTGATGTGCTGCGACTGTGGCGTCCAACTCCCTTGCGTCGCGCGATCAGGCTCGAGCAAGCCCTTGGCACCACAGCACGCATCTACTACAAAGACGAGAGTGTGTCACCTGCTGGATCACATAAGCCGAACACAGCGGTTCCACAGGCGTACTACAACTCCAAAGAAGGCATCAAGCGATTGACCACTGAAACTGGAGCAGGGCAGTGGGGAACTGCGCTTTCGTTTGCGTGTGCGCAGTACGGCATTGATGCAAAGGTTTACATGGTGCGCAACAGTTTCGAAGCTAAGCCGTATCGCAAAATCATCATGGAGACCTGGGGTGCTGAGTGTGTGCCGTCACCCGTTGATGATCCCTCATCGCCCGGCTCGCTGGGCATGGCGATTTCTGATGCTGTGCGTGACGCGGTCAGTCGCGATGACACGCACTACGCGCTTGGATCAGTTTTGAATCACGTTCTGCTTCATCAGACCATCATTGGTTTGGAAGCGCGCGAGCAATTGGCAATGGCAGGTGAGAAGCGCCCCGATGTTGTAATTGCACCGTGCGGTGGCGGATCAAATCTTGGTGGCGTTGCTTTGCCATTCATGGAAGACAAAGAAGTGCGCCTACTCGCAGTTGAGCCGCTTAGCTGCCCGACCCTCACTCAGGGAACCTATGGTTACGACTTCGGTGACACTGCAGGTATGACTCCAATGATGGAGATGTACACACTGGGTGCCGACTTCATGCCGCCGACCATTCATGCTGGTGGACTCCGCTATCACGGCGATGCTCCGATCATCTCGTCACTTGTGCATTCGGGCCGTATGGAAGCGATTGCCTACCCGCAGTCAAAGACCTTTGAAGCAGCAGCGTTGTTCGCCAAAGTTGAAGGGCGTTTGCCCGCCCCTGAGTGTGGGCACTCAATTCGTGGGGCGATTGACGAGGCGATGGCAGCCAAAGAAGCGGGTGATGATCGCGTGATCCTCTTCAATTACTGCGGTCACGGCTTTTTGGATCTCGCCGCGTACGACGATTACAACCAAGGACGCATGATCGACGCCTGAGTCAGGCGATTAAAAGGTTGAACTCAGGTCGGCCCAGAGATCCTCAGGATCCTCGAGGCCAACTGACAAACGTAAGAGGCCAGGAGATACGCCAGCTGCATTCAATTCGGCTGGATCGGTGCCTGCATGGGTGCTGGTTGCTGGATGGCAGATCAATGTCTCAGGCCCACCAAACGAAGTTGTACGGCGGATCAACTTGAGAGCATCCATGGTTTTGGTTGCGGCTGCGAGACCGTCTTTCAATTCAAAAGACAAAATCGTGCAACTTTGGTCGAGCATGCTCTTGGCGAGCTCGTGTTGAGGGTGGGATTCGCATCCGAGATAACGCACGCGGCTCACTGCAGGATGTGACTCCAATTGTCGTGCAAGGGTCAATGCCGTTTGGCTCTGATGTTTCGTGCGCAATGGCAGAGTTCTGATGCCGCGTAATGCGTTGTGCGCATCGTACGGAGAAGGTGCTGCACCATGAACCACCGAGTACGCCCAAATCGCATCAATGAGTTCGGTCTCACCCGACACCACACCAAGTGTTGCGTCGTTATGTCCGGCTATGCCCTTGGTTACTGAATGCACCACCAGGTCCGCGCCGTGTTCGATGGGACGCAATGCAACAGGCGTGGCCACTGTGGAGTCCACGAGTTTGAAAGGACCCTTGATCTGCCCAAGTGCTGCCAGATCAACAACATCGAGCATCGGATTAGAAGGGATTTCGGCGATAACAAGCATGGTCTTGCCAGGACGCACTGCTGCAGCAAAAGCGGAAGGTGATGTGCCATCGACGAAGGTGACGTCGATTCCAAAGCGTGGGCATGCTGACTCTAGGAATGTGCGTGTACCGCCATAAAGCTGCTTTTGCGCAACGATGTGATCACCATTGGAACAGAGCGCAAGAATCGTTGACGCAATCGCCCCCATGCCAGAGGCGAAGGCCAATGAGGATTCGGCGCCTTCTAGTAAGGCCATTGCTTCTTCAAAAGACCGTACGGTTGGATTCGAATAACGGCTGTAGAGGCCACCTGCGCGCATTCCCGTTGCCTTGGCTGCCATCTCAGCAAGATTGTTTGACTCCCATGTGGTCGAGGGGGTCAGCGGATTGACAAGTGATCCGTTCGTGTCGCGTCCCGCGACTATCGCATCAGTATCTCGGCCAAAGGGCATTTAGCGATAGTAGTTGTGGCGAATTGGAAGTGCTCAGCCCATTATTTGGGCGTTGGACCAACTGACGATGCGCTCATCGGGGGTGAACCTGATCGTGACTGATTTGGCATAAGTGGCTTTAGCGCTATCAGGCATCGCGGATGTCTTGGTTCGAAACGCCCCGTACTTGGCATCCATGGCTTCACGAATTCTCTTCGCCAGTTCATCGGAAACCTCAGGCATATCTGAGCTGCCAGTGAGGTGAACGGCCTTGAGCTCACGCCAGAGTTCGCCTGATTCAACCAGGAATGAAGAGCGCGGGTTGTTTCCGATCCGCACCACCTTCTTGGAGCGCTCTGGCGTGCTCATCCAGATGATGTTGTCGAGAACTACATACCAAACCGGTAGAGCAATCGGAGTTCCATCTTTTTTGAGTGTGGTGTAGATGCCCGTGTGCGAGTTAGTAACCATTTCCCAGGCTTCTTCGGGAGCGAGCCTGACACCGCGCTTCTTCTTTTCGGGAGTTTCGGACATCTCCTAGGCCTTCAGCTCTTCGCGAATAACTCGGCGCAGTACTTTGCCGGTGTCGTTGTAGGGGAGTTCGACACGGTACTCAAAGCGAGCGGGCACACGGCTTGAACGTAGATGCTTTGCAACCCATTGCTTGAGCTCTTCGTCATCGCATGCCGAACCTTCTGCGGGCACGATTACTGCGGCAACAATTTCGCCCCATTCAACGTCGGGGAGTCCAATCACGCAGACTTCGCGCACACTTGGATGATCCAACAAGACATCTTCGATCTCGCCCGGAGAGAGGTTCTCGCCACCCTTTACGATTACGTCGTCGATTCGGCCCTCTACGAACAAGAAGCCACCTTCGTCGAAGAAACCACCGTCTTTGGTTTGGAACCAACCTTCGTCTGATGAAGTCGAGCCCTGCTTGGCATATTCACCTGAGACCTGTTCGCCGCGGACCCACACCTCACCTGATGTGCCGACTGGAACTTCTTTGCCGTCTTCATCACGAATTGTGATTTCAACACTTGGCAATGGTCTTCCAACAGAGCCGAGGCGTTTGCGAACTGCGGGGTCATCACTGGCCATCGCGTCACGGTGATCGTCAGGGCCAAGAATCGAAATAGAAGAACTGGTTTCGGTGAGGCCGTAAGCATTAACAAAGTTCACGTTTGGAATGAGCTCCATCGCCCGCTCAATGATCGGAAGGGGCATGCGACCACCGCCGTAGGAAAGGTGGCGCAGTGCTGGAAGACCCTTGCCATCTTCGAGTACCTCAAGAATGCGTGCGAGCATTGTTGGAACCACCATTGCGTGCGTGATCTCCTGCTCTCTGGCAAGACGCACCCACTCGTTCTCTTCGAAAGCTGGAAGCTGAACGATGCGACGTCCCTGATAAACGCCGGTGAGCATCGCGGATATTCCTGCGATGTGATACGGCGGCACACTCACAAGCGATGCCTCGTCTTCTTCGGCGCTCATGAACTCACAAGAACCGAGCACATAAGACACAAGGTGGCGCTGTCGGAGTACAGCGATCTTGGGATCACCAGAGGTTCCTGATGTGTGGAGCAAGACGGCAACGTCTTCGGGTTCGCTCGACCAGTCGGCACTTGGTGGTGTTACCTCACTCCAGGAATTGGAAAATTCTGAATTCGCGAGGATCGTCAGGCCATCAGCAGGATTGATTAGCGAAGCAACATTGGCACCACCAACTACCACCGCTGGAGCTTGGCGCTGAATGAGTGTGTTGAGGCGATCTGTTTGAAGTCGATACGAGACAGGAACAAATGGCTTGCCCGCCCACGAAGATCCAAATAAGGCAACCGGAAGAGTGGGGGCGGACTCATCCACGTAAATGAGACGGTCTGCGTTCTGCTCGCGTAGCCAACCAGCGGTTTTCCCAGCTTGATCCGCCAACTGGGAGTAGGTCATTCCTGTGGTCTTGTCACCGATAGCAACACGATCACCGAACGCTTCTGCTGCCATTTCCAGCAGCATCATGATGTTCATTATTTTGCCTCAGTCCGAGCTTGGAAGAGCCTTGGCTTGCTTTAGCTCAAGAGGCGCACCACCGATTGCAAGGTTTCCTTGACCAGCCTTTGTGACGAGGATTTCAATGCCAATTTCGTCGTCGGCATAACGCTTGCCAGTCTGGGTGCCACCCGATGCATCTGCGGCAAGTTCGTTCTTGGTGTCCTTGTCGGCTCCCGGCACTACCGGATGGCCACCGCAACGGAGGTCCACATCGGTGCCTGGGGCACGGACCACGATCATCTCGGTGGTGCATGCCGTGCTGCGGAGCTTTTCGCCAACTTTCAACTGCATTTTGAATCCCCTCATGATCAAAAAGTGCTCCTACTTATTACCACGCAGAGCCCGAATTTGCCGAACGCAGACGCCTTTACGACAGGCGGAATGTCACACCGCCCGAGACCTATAGTTGGCGCAAGAAGTTGCTAGGAGGACAGCATGCGAATCACGGTCGACCCAGAAGTTTGTTCCGGCCACGGGCGTTGCAACGCCATGGCCCCCGAGGTTTACCAGCTTGATGACATGGCTCACTGCATAGTGCGTGACATGGAAGTGCCCGCTGGACTCGAAGACAAGGCCCGCCTCGGTGCCGCCTCCTGCCCGGAGCGCGCGATCACCGTCCACGAGTAGACACCTCGGCTTTGGCGTTCGTAGCGGATTTCGCGCGTCAGCATCCCGACCGTGTCGCGGTCGTGATGAATGGCGACGGCGCCAAGATCACCTATTCCGAACTCGATGCGCGGTCCGTTCGTATCGCAAATTCGTTAGCCCAGGCCGGTCTGGGTTTTGGTTCCGCCGTTGGCGTGCTGCTTGAGAACGCAATCCACACGTACGAAGTTATGTGGGCTTGCCAAAGAAGTGGAATCCGTTACACACCGCTTAATACACGACTCACGGTTGAGGAAATCGCCTACATATTGAATGACTGCGGAGCCGAGATCTTCATCACTTCACCAAAGTTTGCTGGAGTTGCCTCAGAAGTGGCACGACTCACACCCAACGTGCGGCGACGATTTTGTATTTCTGGATCGATTGAAGGACACGAAGATCTAGACACGATCGCATCAGCAATGTCTGACACTCCCGAATACGAAGAACTCGAGGGACATCCGATGATGTACTCATCGGGTACTACGGGCAAACCCAAAGGCGTGAAGCGCGGACACACCAGGGCTCCAGCGGGAAGCGCAGCACCAATTGCGGTGTTCATGACCACACCGATGGCATATGACGAAGAGACGGTGTATCTGAATCCCGCACCGCTTTACCATGCCGCTCCCATGGGGTGGTCGATGGCGGTTCATCGCTACGGCGGCACCGTTGTTTGCATGGATCATTTCAATGAAGTTGATGCACTTGAACTCATTGAAAAGCATGGCGTCACTCATGCGCAGTTTGTCCCAACGATGTTCGTCCGCATGCTCAAACTTCCAGCGAGCGAGCGCGCACGTTTTGACCTGAGTTCACTTCGAGCAGTAGTTCACGCGGCAGCACCGTGCCCAGTCGACGTGAAGCGGCAGATGATCGAATGGTGGGGCAACATCATTTATGAATACTGCGCAGCAACCGAAGGCCATGGCATCACGTGGATTGGCCCAGAAGAGTGGCTCGCACACCCTGGTTCAGTCGGCAAACCTTTGTTGGGCGAAATTCATATCTGTGCAGATGATCTGAGCGAGCTTCCTCGCGGTGAAGTTGGTGTTATTTGGTTTGGTGGCGTTCCAGTGCAACTTGAATACCACAACGACCCCACAAAGACTGCTGAGTCAACACATCCGCAAGGCTGGCTAACTGTTTGGGACATGGGATGGGTTGATGAAGATGGTTATCTCTACCTAACTGATCGCAAATCACACATGATTATCTCTGGTGGCGTAAACATCTATCCCCAAGAGTCCGAAGATCTTCTTATCGCCCATCCGTTGGTGGCTGATGCTGCAGTGATCGGTGTGCCCGATGAAGAAATGGGGGAGCAGGTCAAGGGTGTCGTGATCTTGGCCGACCCAAGTCAGGCCTCGTCTGAAGTCGAACGCGAACTTATTGACTACTTGAAAACACGTCTTGCGTCCTACAAGTGTCCGAAATCGATTGACTTCGTTACCGAGTTGCCTCGACAGGAAAACGGAAAGTTAATAAAACGAGCCCTCCGCGACCGTTATTGGTCGGCGAAGGGCTCGCGCATCATTTGATTGCCCGGTTTCTACGCGGGCACAAAATCACATTGGAATTGATTGGTTCCATTCAATGTCGCCCCACTTATCGGCGGCAGCTTTCAATTCGCTCACACTCCAGCGATGATCAACTGCGACTTTGTCGACAATCGTGTATGGCTGGAAGAGGTGAACTTCGCCGCCGTAGACAAAGAAAGCCTTGCCATGGATCGGGCAGTCTGCCATCGCCAGGTAGGCAACCATCGGCGAGATGTTTCCTGGATCGCCCTTGTCAAAGCCTTCAGGCTTCTCACTGAGGCGACCGCCAAGCGGGGCAGTAAGGCGCGTGAGTGCGGCTGGGGCAATCGCATTTGCGCGCACACCATATTTACGCAGTTCTTTGTCGATGATCTCGGTGAACGTGGCAATCCCGGTCTTGGCTGCTCCGTAGTTCGATTGGCCAGGGTTGCTGAGCAAACCTGAGGTAGACGAGGTGTTGATAATTGACGCATTCACGGTTTTGCCGGACTTCGCTTGCTCACGCCAGTAAGCGGCCGCCCAACGCGTGGGCACAAAGTGTCCACGCAGGTGAACGCGGATAACCGCATCCCACTCTTCGGCGGTCATGTTTGCGATGACGCGGTCACGAAGGATTCCCGCGTTATTAACTAGTACGTGAATGTCGCCGAACGTCTCGATCGCTGTATTGATGAGTCGCTGGCCACCTTCCCAATCAGCGATGTCGTCATAGTTCGCTACGGCTTCGCCGCCTAGCGCCTTGATCTCATTTACAACTTGCTGTGCTGGTGTTGCATCAGCGCCTTCACCATCGGCTGCTCCGCCGAGGTCGTTAACAACGATTTTTGCGCCCTCTTTCGCAAACAGCAATGCATGCTCGCGTCCTATGCCACGACCCGCGCCAGTGATAACTGCGATACGGCCATCAAGTGCTCCCATGTTTTCCCCTGTCAGCTAGTGAGTCATTCTCGATGACCCATTCAACGGTGTCTGATCCTATTGCGGATTTTGCGCGATCATTCCTTGACGCGGTCAGCCATGATGGCCGAGTTCGGTGATAGCAGCAGGACTTCTTGGCTAAAGGTTGCGATCCGGCGCCCTGATTCAGAAATCATGTAACCGTGGGCGACTCCACGCCCGTTGGCGGTGGCGGTGCACTCTGATTGAACCATCACCCATTCGTCGACCACTATCGGATGGTGGAACCAAACCGAATGGTTGAGGGTGAGGTTGAAATTCGAATCTGCCACTGACACGTGCGGAGGGAATCCCGTGTTACTGATCCCTTGGTCTGAAACATATGCCGCCGCAATAATGCGGTCGTGTTCATCCTTGGTGTCACGGCGATAGTGAAACCAATAAGGGAAATAGCGGATGTTTCCATGTGCCTTGCTGACCATGTAACCCGCTGGTCCGAGAAACCAACGAACCTCAGCATCCTCGGAGGGGTCGCGATCATGGCTGCCTGTGTCTGTCACGGCACTCCAACGCTCTTTTTCTGACTTTGGCGCCACGGCAGCGCTGATGGACATAACAGCGAGAGGAGAGCCGTCCTGGAATGCCCGCACCACTGCGGTGCTAGTGCTCTTTGCGTCACTGGTTAATTCAAGTTGGTAATCCACTGCTTTGTCACTCGTTCCACGTCCAACAAATTGCACATGAAACGAATGTGCAAACTTATTCGGAAAGACATCTGCCATTGCGCGCAATGACTGGCAAATCATCACGCTTCCCATCAAAGTTCCGCCACCGCGAGGTGCACCACGCCAAGTTGTGTCACTGAGCCGTTCGAAAATCGGTGCTCTAGTAAGGGCAAGAGCATCAGTAATCACATGTTCCATGCCCCAAGTTTTGTGGGATGACCCTCTGTTTGCCAACCTGAAATGCATGGTGAATGCATTTGGTCTGCGAGCGACGTCGGATCCCATGCACTGGCAACTGACACTGGCGGACGAAAACATCACCCCTGGTGGCGCTCTGCAGGGCGGCATCGGGATGGGAATCGCCGTGGATGCGCTCGAATCTGTAACGGGACGGCAGGCAATCTGGTCAACTGCTCAGTATCTGAGCTATGCAGAACCACCTGGTGAAGTCGATATCAAACTCTCGCTTGAAGTGGTTGGACACCGAATTACTCAAGCGCGAGCAACTCTGCACTTGGGTAAGACGGAAGTGCTGACCACACTTGTCGCCCTTGGGTCACGTGACTTTGAAGTTGAAGGCACGCCAGTGCAAAAACCCATTGCCCAACCAGTGGAGCAATGTCGATCGCAAGACATGGTGCGTGATGACATGGCGTCGATGTTCGACAAGATGAGCATGGTCGTATCCAAGGGAAGAACACGTGATGAAATCACTGAGGTTCGTGGCGACGGAAACAGCATCTTTTATGTCCGAATCGCTGATGGACCCCGTCTGATTAATGCAAGCGATATTGCGGCAGTTGGAGACACGATGCCAATGGCATACGGCGATGCGTTTGGAGCCACCGTCAATGGAAACAGCATTGACAACACAGTTCGTTACGGCGGTCGCTGTGTCACGGAATGGGTGATGATGGACTGCCACGTTTTTGATCTGCGGCGCGGTTTTGCCCATGGGCTGGCGCACATGTGGGGTGACGACGGCACATATCTCGGAACCGCGAGTCAATCAACGATCATGCGTCACATCTCACCCGAGGGCGGTCTATTGCGCACTGCGCCAAGACGACCCGCAAATTAGTCGTGGTCAACCTTTAAGGTTGCGGTTCAAGAAGTCGATTATCGAGTCGTTAAATAAGTCGTTGCTGTCGCCAGCGACCATGTGGCCCGCACCAGACACATCAACGCTCTCGGCGTGAGGGATCATCTCGAGCAGTTCCTCCACGTGCTCAGGGTCCACGATGTCGCTCATCTTCCCGCGAACCAGAAGAGTTGGTGTCCCAAAGCCACCAATTTTGCGCGCCGCTTCAGCTGCTGGCCCACCTGGAACCGATGCCATCTCTTTTGGAATGCGCACTGCATTGATGAAGCGTGGGTCATAGTGCCAGTGCCAGCGCCCATCATCACGGAGTCGCAGGTTCTTCTTGAGTCCCTCCAGGTTTGATGGGCGGGGTCGATGAGGGTTGTAGGCGGCAATTGCATCGGCTGCTTCTTCGAGCGACGCAAAACCTTCGCTGCCCGATGCCATAAAACTCCCGATCCTGCGCCCGCCGTCTGCGTTGATGCGATGGGTGATATCAACCAAGACCAGTGCGCGTGCAAGTGACGGGCCGGTAACTCCGATTGCTTGCATTGCGGTCATGCCACCAAGAGAGGCCCCCACAAGGGCGGGTGAGTTGAACTGCTCAGCAAGGCCAATGATGTCGTCACGGAACGCAAAGTGCATGTAGTCGCCGTCGGCGGGCCAATCTGAGTCCCCGTGGCCACGTAGGTCAACGGTGACTGAACACCAGCCGTTAAGCGCCAGGATCTCAGCGGTAACACCCCAAGAGTGTCGGGTCTGTCCGCCACCGTGCAGAAGGATCACGGTGGGGTTTGATTCATTGCCACGAATGTCGACGGCGAGGTCGAGTCCGTTGGTGTGAATTTTTGTTGTGCGCGGACTGGTTGGAGTCGTCATTTCGTGTGTCCCACATGTGTACTCGTGCACCCACTCTATTGACCATCGGGTAGCTGGCCGCCTACGCCGACACTGTTGATGCTGCGATATTGTGACTTGATGTCGGGGTTCTATACCCGGCGATCCACAGGGGGGAAAGTGAAACCAGCTCCATTTGAGATGCACCTGCCTACTTCTGTTTCAGAAGTTGTTGCGTTGCTGGACGAGCACGGTGATTTGGCAAAACCAATCGCGGGTGGGCAGAGCCTTGTGCCGATGATGTCACTCAGGCTCGCTTCGTTTGAACATTTGATTGACCTAAACGGTGTGAGTGAACTCAACCAAGTTTCTGTTAACGGTGACTCTCTTCGGATCGGTGCGATGGTCCGCCAATCCACCGCTGAACATGATCCGCAGATCGTTAAGTCCGCGCCACTTGTCGCCAAGGCGATTCCACACATCGGACACTTTCAGATTCGCAACCGAGGAACCGTTGGTGGGTCTATTGCTCACGCTGATCCATCAAGTGAATTGCCGGCCGTGGCGCTCGCCTTGGATGCAACGATTGAAGCTGTCGGCCCAAATGGGAGTCGTGAAATTGCAGCCAAAGATTTCTTTGTGTCCACTTGGGAGACATCGCTGATCGACGGCGAGATTCTCACAGGGGTCCGTTTCCCGATCTGGTCAGGGAAATGTGGATTCGTGGTCGAAGAAGTCGCACGTCGCCATGGTGACTTCGCTCTCGTGGGTGTGGCCGCCGCCGTGCAGGTTGATGGCTCCAAGGTCGCAAAGGCCGCCATCGCTTTGTTCGGGGTTGGTGGCACTCCGGTTCGAGCATCAGAAGCCGAACAAGCACTGATCGCCGGAGGCACAAGCGCTGATCTAGATGCCGTTGGCAATCTGGCAGCAATGAACCTTGCGCCCTCGGATGACGTGCACGCATCGGGTGAGTATCGCAAAGCGGTTGCTGCAACCATCGTGGCCCGCGCAATTGCCAAAGCACTTAAGGAGGCACAGTCGTGAGCAGAAACATCACTTTGAATATCAATGGTGCTCAACACACTGTTGATGTTGAAGACCGCATGCTGTTGTCGGACGCGATTCGCGAAAAGGCAGGGCTCACCGGTACGCATGTGGCATGTGAGCACGGTGTCTGTGGTGCGTGCACGATTCTTCTGGATGGTGAAGCTGTTCGGTCATGCCTGATGTTCACAGTGCAAGCCGCTGGCCATGAGATAACAACTGTTGAAGGAATTGCGCCAGCACCTGGCGAGCTGAGCGTTGTGCAGCGCGCGATGCAGGACAACCATGGTCTGCAATGCGGTTTTTGTACACCGGGAATTGTCACTTCATTGACCGCATATCTGCGGGATTTTCCGAACGCGAGTGACGACGAACTCAAAGAAGCATTGTCGGGCAATCTCTGCCGTTGCACGGGATACATGGGAATCATCAATGCGGCGCGTCAGGCGCAAAAGGAAATCCAGGGGAGTGCGAAATGAGCGGTCAAGCAGCCGGTCGCTATGTCGGCCAATCCATCAAGCGCAAGGAAGATCCACGGTTGTTGACCGGCCAAGGTCGTTATGTCGACGACGTGCAATTGCCGAACATGGCACATGTAGCGTTCGTGCGTTCCAACATCGCGCGCGGCAAGATCACAAACCTTGACATCTCCGAGGCCCTCCAAGTCCCTGGAGTGATTGCGATCTATACGGGCGACGACCTGAACCCATATATCAAGGAGTACTGGCACACGATGGGCGGACCGCGTCCTGCCTTAGATGATCCATCGGGTGCGCACCCACCTGCGTCGGTTCTTGCTCCCGGAGACGTGCGTTTCGTTGGCGACCCGATTGCAATGGTGATTGCTGAAAACCGTTATGTGGCAGAAGATGCCGCCGAAATGGTGATCGTTGATATCGATGTTGAAGAGCCGATCATTGGATTGGATATGGCGGTTGCTCATCCTGAGATGAAAGTGCATCACGAGCTCAACAAAAATTTCTCGGGAATCATGCCGTACATGGAAGTGCCGCCAGTGGACGAGATGATGGCATCGGCGCCACACGTTGTAACGCGTCGCTTTAAACAAGCTCGCGCAACGAATGTGCCAATGGAACCGCGCGGAATCATCGTCAAGCATGATCGCGGGGCGAATGAGATCACAATCTGGTCAGCAACACAGAATGCGCACGAAGTGCGTTCCTTCTGTGCCCGCTTAATTGGGTTCCCTGCACAACGCATTCGGGCAATCGCGGGCGATGTGGGTGGTGGATTCGGGCAGAAGATGATGGTGAGCCGCGACGAGGCAGCGATGATGATCGCTGGCTACCTGCTAGGTGATCGCCCGATTAAGTGGATTGAAGACCGTCGCGAGAGTCTGATTGCGGCGAACCAAGCTCGCGAAGAGTGGGTTGATGTCACGATGGCAGTAACGCCCGAAGGCGACATCATGGGATGCCGAGTTAACTTCCTTGAGGATGTTGGCGCGTACCCACCAGGTGCTGGTGGTGGAGCGGGTATGTCAGCTGGAATGTTCCCGGGACCGTACAAAATGCCGGTTGTGATTCCTCAGGGGACGTCTTATTTCACTAACACCTGTGGCAAGGCGCCTTATCGCGGGCCGTGGATGATGGAAACCGTGGCGCGTGAACAAATGATGGATCATGTTGCTGCTGAAATCGGAATCGATCCAATTGAGTTCCGTCGTCGCAACATCATCCATCAGTCGGACCTGCCGTACACAACGTGTACAACTCTCGTGTACGACGTGGTGACACCCGAAGAGACACTTGATCAGGCAATGGAGATGCTGGATCTTGCAAAGTTCCGTGCCGAGCAAGAAAAGGCTCGCGCAGAGGGGCGTCTGCTTGGTCTCGGAGTTGGTGTCTACATCGAGCCCTCAGCAATTGCTTTTGGCATCCTGAGCTCTGACCAAGCCAACGTGCGAATGGACGAGAACGGAAAAGTTCTTGTTGCGCTTTCAAGTGGAAGCCACGGACACTCAATTGAAACAACTATGCCGCAGGTGATCGCTGAGCATCTTGGTTGCGACATTGATGACATCATCATCATGCAAGGTGATACTGCTTCAGCCCCGATTGGTCCTGGTACCGGTGGCAGCCGCACTGCGGTGATCGTGGGTGGTGCGTGTCAAACCGCAGCCGGAAAGCTCAAGGCAAAGATCCTGGAGATTGCTGCACACACTCTTGAGGCCAATGTTGATGACCTTGAGGTCAATGACAGTGTGGTTTCCGTAAAGGGAACACCCGCTAAGCAACTCCCGTTTGCACAGATTGCAGCAATGGCCTACATGATGCCTGAGATGCTTCCTGAAGGCATGGAGATGGGCCTTGAAGTCAGTGCTCGGTATAAGCCGGCTGGATCGTTCACTTATTCGAACGCCACACATGTATGCACAGTTGAAGTTGATCCCAAAACTGGAATGGTGAAGATCTTGCGCTACATCGTCTCTGAGGATTGTGGGCAGATGATCAACCCGATGGTTGTTGAAGGTCAGATTGCCGGTGGCGTGGTGCAGGGTATTGGTGGCGTGTTGTTTGAGCACATGATCTATGACAAAGACGGCAACCCATTGGCCACAACCTTCCTTGACTATCTCGTGCCGACCGCCCCTGAGATTCCAGATATTGAATATGGACACATTCAGACCATGTCGAACTCTCTCGGTGGTTACAAGGGAATGGGCGAAGGTGGAGCAATCGTTTCACCGCCAACGGTTGCAAACGCGATCCATGATGCCGTGAAGCACCTTGGTGTGCACCCGACTGACTTCCCGCTCGGACCATCACAAATACGTGATTTGCTCGTACACGCAGGTGCTGCAGTCTGAATCACGACAACACCCAGAGTGAACTTACCCTTAAGTGGGTAGCGGCGCTTCAAACCCGTGGTGTGAGCGTGGGTGATTCCGTAGTTGTGCGTCTATCGGACCCGACTATGGGAATGATTGCGAATGCTGCGGTGAGGTGTGCGGGTGCGGTTCCTACCACTCACGGAGATTGTTCACTGTTGATAACTGACCACGAGGTGTCTGTGGATGATGTGCAGGCTCGAGTGGTTGTTGATGTGCGTTCACATCTTTGGATTGCAGAGCTTTTAGCGGTAGGCAATGGCGAATGTATGTGTGGGGAACACGGTTAGGGTTTGATGATGGTTGAAAAAGTCGCTTACGAAGAGTTCTCGTACTTTCATGAGAATGCGCAGGAGTACGGAATTCCGTTCAAGCCGCCGACTGTGCGACGCGAGTTTGTCGAAGTTGAGCCTGGTCGTCGCCTAAGTGTTTTGATCTGGGGAACCACCGAGCCTGAGCTCGTGTTTCTTCACGGTGGAGCACAGAATGCCCACACTTGGGACACCGTTGGTCTCGCGCTTGATGTTTCGATGATCTGCATCGACCTTCCCGGCCATGGTCATTCCGATGGGCCAAGTAGTACTCGCGCACATGGACCTACGGATCTTTTTGGCAATGCCGAAGATGTAGCGGTGGTAATTCGTAAGTTGGCGCCGAATGCGAAGGCAGTAATTGGTATGTCGCTCGGCGGAATGACCACAATCGCTCTAATGCATGTAGCGCCAGAATTGGTCCGCAAAGCAGTGCTGGTAGATGTGACTCCTGGGGTGAATCAGGAGAAGGCAAAAGCAATCACTAACTTCATCAACGGCCCGCGCACGTTCCCGTCCTTTGAAGAGCTGCTGGCACGCACGATCGAACACAATCCGACCCGTACCGAAGCCTCGTTGCGTCGCGGAATCTTGCATAACGCAGTTCAGCAAGATGACGGATCTTGGGTATGGAGATACCGCCTCCATGGCGACACGAGTGTGGGCGAGAAAGCGGCAGACGAGAAGCCCATGGAGGGATTTGCGTCGATGTGGGATGTACTTGGAAATGCAACGATGCCGATCCTGCTGGTGCGCGGCATGCGCCCACAGTCAGTCATGGACGATGCCGATGAGGAAATGTTCCTCGAGACGGTTGCTGACCCCACGGTGGTACGCGTGGCTGAGGCGGGCCACAGCGTTCAAGGTGATACCCCAGTTGAACTGGCGGAGATGATCCGAGAATTCAGCCTCGAGAAGTAGACTGTTAAGCATGTTCTCTTACCTTGATCCGGGCACCGGAAGCATGATCGTCACCGCAATTGCCGGTGGTGCAGCTGGGCTGGCCTTGACTGGAAAGATGGGCTTTCGTCGCCTGAAGTCCAAGATCACTGGTAAGCCGATCTCGCAGTCCGAAAGCGTCGAAGACGACTCGGACGACGAAGACGACGAGTAGCCCTCGCCTTGAGTGGATTCAAGGCTGATCCGGGTTCTTTCCGTGACCCACTGAGCCGAGTGTTCGTCGGTCACGATGCGGTTTATCGTGCCTTCACCGAAATGGGCAAAGCCGACTTAGATGCTGTGTGGTCAAAGCCATTCATTGAGAAGTGGCTAAAACGGGGTGACTTGATCGCCACCGATTTCGTATCACCCGCTAGCGCACCAATTGAAGGTGACTGGGCCACCGTGATGCGTCATCCCAAACTGCCGTTCATCTCCTATCCATATGAGTGGACCTTTTCAATGTTGCGTGATGCGGCTTTGTTGCAACTCAAACTCACCAAGACCGCGCTGAAAAATGGTGTGGGTGTGAAGGATGCAACCCCGTACAACGTGCAGTTTGTTGGCTCCAAGCCGGTGTTTATTGATGCCGGAAGCTTTGAAGTTCGACAACCTTCGGACCCTTGGTATGGGTACCTGCAGTTTTGTCAGCTCTACCTCTATCCACTGATGCTTCAAGCCCATCTTGGTGTCGGCTTCCAGCCGCTATTGCGTGGTTCAGTAAATGGCATTGATCCCGTAACCATGCGCAAGTTGCTCGGGGCTGGCAAACCTTGGGCTCCACGTCGTGGTCGTCTCACAAATGTTGTATTTCACGCGATGGCACAACAAAGGTTTGCAAACAGCGATGTAGAAATACGAAAAGAAGCCTCTGCGGCTGGAATGAATCCAAAGATTCTCATCGCCACGATGGAGAAGTTGACAAAGACCATCAAAAAGATGTCTTTGAGTGACAAGCGCTCGACCTGGAGTGAGTACTCCGAGCGCGGGCACTATGTGGAGTCGAGCCTTGACGAGAAGGAACGCTTCGTTCGCGATGCGGTTGCCATTCAACATCGATCACAAGTTTGGGATCTTGGTTGCAACGATGGACGGTTCTCTCACATCGCGTCGGCGCATGCCGATTCGGTGGTGGCAGCAGATGCTGACCCATTGGTGGTTGATCGTCTGTATCGAGCGTTAAAGAGCGAGCAGAACTCCAAAATTTTGCCGCTCTATATCGATCTAGCTGACTCGGGTGGCGGTATTGGTTGGCGAGGGATGGAACGCCCAGGTTTCTTCAACCGCGGCAATCCCGACGTGGTTCTTTACCTAGCCGTGATTCACCATATGGCGATTACACACAATGTTCCGCTTGGCTCACAGATCGATATGTTGGCTGAACTCACGCCTGAACTGGTGATTGAATTTCCACACAATGACGACCCGATGGTGCAGCGCCTACTTCGCAACAAGCGTGATGGCATTCATGCCGATTACACACTCTCGGTTTTTGAAAAGTTGCTTCAGGCACGGTTTGATGTGCGGTCAAGCAAACTGTTGGACGGCGGAACGCGCACGATCTTCCACGCAACGCGCCGCGACTAGTTCACTTTGAGGTGATAGTCACTTCTGCGCCGTACTGACCCGGCTCCACCTCGAGCAGGCGGGTTGTGTCAAGCGAATCAGCAAAGAGGTCAAGGAGCCACGCGGTGACGGCTTGGCGAATGATCGGGAAACCAATCTCGCTAGGAACTGCAGGTGGCAGACATCCATCGGATCCAAGCTTGCGGAATTGTGGCTGGGTATCAAGAATTGGCCCGAGGCCCGAAGCCTCAGCTACTCCGATGATTCCCTTGCCATCACCAAAGGTGCAGAAGTCGTCAAAGCCGTTGTGGCCAACACCGTCAACCAGCCAGTAAATGGATGGCGATGGCGCTTTTTCAAACGCCACCTGCGTGACCTCAGTGGGGGAGACAACTTCGTCCAGCGTGCCTGCGATGAAGAACGACGGCTTGGCTGGCATTGCGGGCGCAGCGGCGTCACTTCCACCGAGGCTTCCAGATGCCATCGAGACGTATCCGATGATGCGGTCATCGGCAGCTGCCATCAGGGCAGTACCACCACCAGCTGAGTGACCGAGAGTTGCGATCTGGGTTTGGTCCATCACATCGGTAAATCGCGCGTCTGCAGCGGTGGCTGCGAGGGCGTCAAAGAGGTCGGTTACAGCTTGCTTGGGGTCACCTGTTTGACCCACAAATGCGTGTTTCAGGTCGCGCACCGCATGATCAGGGGAGATAACGATCATGCCCCATGACGCGAGATGTGATGTGAGAAAGCTTGACTGCAAACGCATCCCCGAGAACCCATGCGAGAACAGAACCACTGGGTATTTGCCGGCCTTGACATCGGCATCACGAGTGGCATCAATCGCGTAGCTCGCAGGCACTTCGGCGGTAAGCAACGCTTTGAGTGACTCGGGTACGAAATCGCGTACGTCGTACGACACTTGCCCGGTCGCGACCACCTCGGTGGGGTACCACACCTCAACGCCGTCACCGTTTGGTAGTGCGAGTGTGGTTACTCCCACGTTCTCTGGTCCGACTTCGATGTATTCAACATCAAGGGAGGTTTCAGGAGCAACCGCTGACGAATTGGTTGACTCGCTTGAGTTTTCTGAACCCTCAGATTCCGAACAAGCCGAAAAGATGACGGCTGCGGAAATAACTACCGGCAATGCAAGGCGACGAAACATGCACTGCACTCTATTGGGGATACATGTCCCTTGCGCCCAATGTCCTTACGGGGTGCGTGGGCTAGGGTGTTCTTTGCCTTGAAAGAGGCATGGCGGCGTGGCCGAGTGGTTCAGGCAAGGGCCTGCAAAGCCCTGTACCCGGGTTCGATTCCCGGCGCCGCCTCTAGTGAGTGGGCGTGTCCTGTTCGGAAACCCCTTATTTTCAAGAAGTCCCTACGGACACCTGTTCGTCTA
>JAFMEI010000087.1 GCA_017856815.1 Ilumatobacteraceae bacterium | reverse complement strand
GATGGCGACCCGCTTGATGCACTAGTGCTACTCGAAGACTCTGTTTATCCAGGAGTGTGGGTGCAGGCACGACCCGTTGGCGTGCTCTACATGCAAGACGAAGCCGGTGAGGATGCAAAGTTAATTTGCGTGCCCCCGAGCGAACCGCGATGGCAACACGTGAAAGACATCAACGACCTGACCCCGCAGCTCGTTGAAGAGATAAAGCATTTCTTCGAGGTCTACAAAGCCCTTGAGCCAGGTAAGACCTCAGAGACAGGCGGGCTCGCTGGGCACGTGGAAGCGTGGCAGGAGATTAAGGAAGCTCAAGAGAACTTCCGCCGCACGTCAAATCACTGAGGCGTGGTGAATGCTGGCAAGACTTTGTCTCCGTCGCCGAAGATAAGCCCAACTCGATAGCCACTGAGCCACACGCCCATTGCGGCATTAGCAATCGCGCCAGTGCGTGCACGTGCGGCATTTTCAGTTGCGGCTGCATCGATCATTACCAGAGCTGTGGCTTGAACTGTTTCGAGGAATGATGAGCTCACATCCAGCAACTGATCGTAAGACTTTTGCGGGAAGCCCTTCACTGAGAGTCCGCTGCTCCACACCATGCGACCGCGTGGCTCAGCTTCGTCTTGGATGGTCTTTAGTTCGGCGGCCAGGCCTGCGAATTCGCCTTCACCAGCTGCAACTTGGGCCTGCAACTCTGCGAGTTCTGTCAGCACAGTGAGTCGCGGTGTTGCATATGCGCAATCAAAGAGCCCACCACAGGTGATTTGGTATGCGGGCCCCGCTTCAAGTCCTTCTGGTGGTACTTCAAGGATTTGCAGCATGTATCCCTTGTTGTAACCAAAGTTGTCAGTGAGACCACGAATCGGATCACCGTCTGGTTCTGTCGGTGGTTTGTCGTAAAGGCTTTCGCGTGCATACTCAAGCACAGTGGCGTCATCAGCGGCGGCAGCATCGAGGCCGACCTTGGCAGTTGCCATGATCGAATCAAAGGTCACCTGATCCGGGGTCTTTGAATACGTGGTCAACGGCGCACCGGGCTGGGCAACTTCAATTTCGCCGCGTAGCCAACGACCGCCGAAGTAACCCGACAACCACATAAGCCACAAGAGGCCAGGTGTTTCTGACTCGTCACCATCGAAAATGCGGTTGAAAACTTCAACGGGCACGTAACCAAAGAGGAATCGTTCCATCTCGGGCTCTTCACCCTCAGCGAGCGTGCTTGCATAATCAAACGCCATTGATTCAAGTAGTTCTGGCGAGGTTGCCATCACATCGGTGGTGAAATCTGGGTAGTCCACGAGTTCCACTCCGATACTCACTTCGGCTGGTGCCTCAGTGGTCTCGGTTGTGTCTTGTGCGGTGGTGTCGGATGAGCCCGAATCGTCATCAGAGCACGCTGTTGCAAAGAGCGAGATCGCAAGGACCATTGCGGTGCCTGCACGCAGGCTACGACGACGATGACTGGAACTGCCTGGCTTCATTGTTTCCCCCAAATCAGCAAGCGCTTGTTTGCTGAAATGAAAACTAGCCAAGTTTTTGGGGCTTGGATAGCCCAATTGCGCAAATGATTTCAGGAATTGCGGAGTTTTTCGCGCAATGTGGTCTTGCGGATCTTGCCCATTGGCGTGCGATCAAAAGCCTCGATCACATGAATCTGCTCAGGCACCTTGTACCGCGCGAGGTTTGCTGCGCAGTGTTGCTGGATTGCGGCGGGGTCAACCGTGGCCCCTGGAGCTGGCTCAACGAATGCCACAACAATCTCGCCAAGGCGCTCATTGGGAACACCGATAACAGCGCAGGCCGCCACACCTTGTACGTCGTGAATTACGCGCTCAACTTCTGCGGGGTAGACGTTGGCTCCACCACGAATAATCAGGTCATTCTTGCGGTCTTTGATGAATACATTGCCGTCTTCATCCATGCATCCGATGTCGCCGGTGTGCAGCAAACCACCGCGCAAGGCGCGTGCTGATTCCTCGGGCTTGTTCCAATAGCCGAGCATCGGGCGATATGTATCAGCGAATTCACCTTCTGTTGATGGTCCAACACACACTTCACCAACTTCGCCTACGGGAAGTTCGTTACCGTCATCGTCAAGGATGTGAATTGAAACTTGCGGCAATGCTGAGCCACAAGTGCCTGCAACCGGTGGTTTGGTGACATCCTCACTGGTGACCGATGTTGGTGCTTCGGTCAATCCGTAACCAGTGGACACGCGCTTACCGAAACGCTCCTCATACAGGCGACGGAAGGCATCGGGCATGTCGGCCCCACCAACTCCAATCGCTGCGACGCTCTTCAACATCTCATCAGAGACTTCGGGATGTGTGAGAAGGTCGTAGACCATTGCTGGAACTGCAGCAAAAGTGGTGATCTTCTCTTTGTGGATCCATTCACCCATGCCGAGACCATCAACACGATCCATCGCCACCATCACAGTGTCGGATTGGTACGCAGACAACGGGCCAAGAACCATCAAGTTGAGGATTGTCAATGGAAGTGGAACGCCGAGAACGGGATTCTCAACGGGCTCAGTCATTTTTGATCGGAAGGTTCCCACCGCACCTGGCAACAACAGGTTGTGCTGGCTATGCACTGCACCTTTTGGAAAGCCGGTCGTGCCACTGGTGTATGCAATAGCTGCAGGTGCCAGTGGATCAATTTCTACACTCACACGATCTGATGATGCTGCAGCGATCATCGAAGTGAGTTCGTCGTTCACGCCAGGCTCACTCACGATGATGTGGCGTAGATCGGGTAACTCACTTTGCTGTGACTTCACTTGGTCGCTCATTGCGGTGTCGCCGATAAACACAGTGGTCTGAGAGTCGCGCAACATGTACGCCTTCTCAGGTGCCGCAAGTGGTCGGTTAATGCCGAGCCAAATTGCGCCGATGCGCATTGCGCCAAGGAATGCGACCACGATGCCAACGTCGTTGGGCAGGGACGCCGCCACGCGGTCGCCAGCTTTCACACCAAGTGACATCAACATGTTTGCAACTTGATTCGCTTGCTGATCAAGTTGGGCGGCGGTGAGGCGCCCGTTACGACCAATGAGGATTGCTTTGTCGGGTGCTGCGCGCACCATTGGTTCAAGCAGCGTGGCCACCGATTTAGCGCCACCCGCGCTACGTGGTGGCTTTGATGGCACTATGAGCCCGTGTGCAACTGGATCAAACACAATTCCCCCAAAACTGTCCTGAATGGCTCCCCAAAGTGACACTCAGTCGTATTTGCCAACCTTAGTCAGCATCGGCTCAAGGCCAACATCGGACTCAGCCAAGTGTCGGCTCGGGCCACATAAGCGCGGTGCGTATCGAACTACGCGCTAGGTATGCAAGCACGCCTTCATCTGTCCTTGCGCCAGCTGCTCGCAACAGTTCCGGGTTGGGTGGCGCACCGAGGGTTTTCATCGCGTCGGCTGCATCGTGTTCGCGCATCGCCGCACCATGGTTTGATTCCATCCACTCATGGAGTTGGAGGATTGCATTTTCACGATGGGTTAGACGCTGTGCTTTGTCAACGGGCCGATTGCTCATTATCGATTCGACTTGTGCACGAAGCGCGGCGGGATCAAGGCCAATCTCCTTAGCAATTTGACTTGTGATGCGATTTGGGTCGAGGGCCTTTATCCCAGAGGCTTCGGCAATAGTGCGAACAATCTCGCGGTTGAAACGGTTTTGTGCTGGCTCATAGACCGCGAGGCCGAGTGCGCCACCTCCTGATTTGATCGTGCGGGCTGTGATCACTGCGCAACGTAATCGAACGAACACTGCGTGGTACGCAATGCGCTGCTCGTTGACAGGTATGCCATAAGTGGTTAATCGACGCGCACGGGTTCCCGCAATTGAATCCCACTGTTGGCAACGCTGGTCAATCCATGCGAGATCTTCCATCGGATCGCCGAAGTGTGACAACTCCCAGTCAACAATTGCTGACAATTTGCTGCCATCAAACACCGCATTGCCAGGGCCGGTGTCACCCTGAACAAGAACTGCTGGAGCATTTGATACTTCAAGTGAATCAAGATGTGCACCAAGCCAACCAAGTGCATAGGAGCACTCGCTTCGTGGATTATCTGATGCGAGCTCATTCCAAACTGCGAGTTCGTCTCGTATCGAATCTTGAATGGAAGGTGGCTGGCCCCAGCCAAGATCAAGATGTGCAGCATCAAGGGTATGGAGATCAGCGATGGCCCTCAATAGATCGTCGATCAATACCAATGCGCCATCGGTGTCACGCGGCAAGCGCGAATCACCCGGTGCTCGGGTCATGAGCATGACGAGCCCTTCAGTGAATTGTCTCGTGCCGACAACTCGAGGTACTGGAACTACGGACCCTGCAAGGGCTCGGTACACATCGATCTCGCGCTTCACGTCATAAATGGAGCCGGCAAGGGCACCTCCACCAGTATCGAGTCTCAGCACATATGACTCATCGCCAATCTGGAGGTACCAAAGGGGTCGTGATCCGCCGGCGAACTCACGGGTAATTCCTGCGATGGGTGATCCAATCAGGCCCTCAACCCAGTCGCGCATCTCTTCTGTAGGTGAATTCAGTGTCAATGCACTGCCTCCAATTAGATCTGCGGTCGCCAAAGCGTAACATCGGGTGGGGGTTTAAGCCGATGGATTCAGCAACAGAAAACGAACATGGCGAATCGTTGATTGTCACGCAAAAAGATGCGTTGACCACCATCACGATTAATCGTCCGCATCGCGGCAACGCGATGGACGCCGACACTTCGATTGCTTTGATCGGTGTCATCAAAGATCTTCAGTCATCCGGTGAGTGCAGATCAATCTTGTTGCGTAGCGAGGGCAAGCACTTTTGCACTGGTGCCGATATCTCGTCATCCAAACGCGACACCAAAGCCCCACGGCCAACGGCTGGTCACATGCTGCGCAGTTTGGCCGCTGGCCCGCACAAACTCATCGAGACCCTTTGGAATTGCTCGTTGCCGATTGTTGCCGAGGTTAAAGGTCGTACCTCTGGCATGGGACTCCACATGGCACTTGCCTGTGACTACACCGTGTGTGCGGAGAGTGCTTCTTTTGCTGAACCATTTGTCGAGCGCGGATTCAGTGTGGACAGTGGTGGCAGCTGGCTGGTGCCGAGGTACATCGGCATCGCTCGCGCGAAGTCGCTCTTGTATCGGGCTCAACCAATTGATGCGGCAACCGCAGGTGAGTGGGGTCTTGTAACCGAGGTCGTCGCCGATGACCAACTCACTTCACGCTCAGAGGCAATTGCCAGGGAGCTCGGCTCAGGCGCCACGTTTGCAATCGGAGTGACCAAGTCATTGGTGCATCGCAGCATGTACACATCGCTTGAGGATGCTTTGGTCAACGAGTCTTATGGTGTCGAGATAACAATCCGCAGTGATGATTTCAAAGAAGGCATGAGCGCATTCATGGGTAAGCGCAAACCCAACTTTGAAGGTCACTGATTCACTTCCGATCCAAAGAGAGTTGTGCAATGAAATCAATCAATGTTGAGATTTCCGAAGGTATCGCCACAGTCACACTTGATCGTCCCCCAGTGAATGCGATCAACAACGAAGCAATGCAGGAAATGGTGGAGGTGTTCAATTCCTTTGCCGACCATCGTGACGTCCGGGTGGCGATCTTTACTGCAGCCGGCGATCGTGCATTCATGGCAGGTGTTGACCTTAAGTCAGTTGCTTCAGCGCCGGGAGAAGAAACACCGCTTAGCTCACTCACTGATTCAGGAGCGATAAGTCGTAGTGCAATGTGGGCGATCACGGATTGTGCAGTGCCGGTGATTGGCGCAATAAATGGCCCAGCCATCGGAGCGGGCCTGGCCTTCGCAGCGTGTTGCGACATCATCATCGCGTCAGAAAACGCGTCGTTCGGAGCTACTGAGATCAACGTTGGCCTGCTTGGGGCAAGTGCTCATGTTTCGCTACTGGTCGGGCGCCATAAAGCACGTGAGATGTTCTTCACCGGCGAGATGGTCTCGGCCGCGGAATTACAGCGCCTTGGTGCGGTTCGTGCCGTGGTGCCTCGTGCGGAACTTGATGCAACCGCACGCGAACTCGCCAAAACCCTTGCGTCAAAGAGCCCACTTGCAATGCGCCTTGCGAAAGCGTCGATGAATCAAGTTGAAGACCTTCCACTCAAAGAGGCGTATCGCATTGAGCAGACCTACACAGAGCGGCTCGTGAAGTTTGAAGATTCCGCAGAGGCCCGAGCCGCGTTCTTTGAAAAGCGCGAGCCCATTTGGAAGTTGCGCTGAGTAACACCTGATGGACACCTCACTCCTCGGCCCTGCTGACGACAACTTTCACACACCACCAGATGACTCTTGGTGGTTTCATGAGACTTGTTGGTTTTGGTTCTATGTACCAGAACGAAAAGTTGGTGGCTGGTTGTACAACTGGATCCGGCCCAATATCGGCGTGTCGGGTGGTGGATGTTGGGTGTGGGATGACACCACGCACGTGCATTGGGAAGTTCCGTATTACGCCAACTACACGAATTTAAAGTTGCCAGCAGAACGTGATTTGCGTGACTTCAAGTTTCCATCAGGAGTACGAGTTACAGCTCTTGAGCCACTGACCAAATACCAGTTGCAATACAACGACGCTGATCGCATTGCACTTGACCTGCAATTTGATGCGGTAATGCCGCCGTGGGTTAGTGGTTCCGTTGATGAATCTGGTGTGATGCATCCGCATCACTTTGATCAAGTTGGAAGAGTTACAGGATCATTGGTGCTGCACGGAGAAAAGATGTCCGTGAATTGTCTTGCGATCCGTGATCGCACCTGGACACTGCGCTCGGAACGCTGGCGCGATGGTGGTGGCTATGGCTACACAAATGCCGCAGCAGAGTCTGGCGAGGCGTTTTTGGTGGTCGGTGCCGATCAGCTCCGTGGTTATCTCGCACTTAATGGTGAACGCCACGCGATCACCGAAGGCATACGTGCCGTTGAGCGTTCACCCAAGACTGGGCATCCGGTGAAAGTCCATGTGAGTGCGCGCGACGAAGCCGGCCGTGACCTTGATGCGACAGGTGAGGTGGTAAGCACAATGCTTATGCCGATCCCGGGAGTGCACGCACTTGTGTGGACCTCGTTAATGAGTTGGACTATTAACGGGGTTGCTGCATGGGGCGAAGATCAGGAGCCATGGCCCACCGCTGAGTGGGCAAAGTTCAAACGAGGAGAAAACAATGACTGACAAACACCTGACCATGCCGGACTATCCGTGGTTTGAGAACTCTGTTCTTAAGCGTGACGATGAAGGTTTGGCGCGCCATGCGGCGAACTATCTAGCGACAACGACCGACGAGGTATCTGCTGAGCGTTTCTTGTTTGGTTATCTACCGGTGGTCGTGTTTGCTGAGCTCCTTGATCAGGGTGCTCAACCAGATCTCGGCTCAAGCCTTTGGATGATGCATCTTTCGGGCTACTTCGGTGGTCGCTGGCTGCGTGGCGAAATTGCAGCAGCTCAACCCCAAGCAATGCTTGTCAGCTTTTCACTGCCGCCGTCGCAGGAGGCGTTCAACGTTCCGATTGCACGAGTCACCGACCTCATGGCCAAGGCCAATTCGACTGATGCCGATGCACTTGCTGCGGCACATAAATCACTGTTTGATGAGCCGTCATCGGTGGAGGGCGCTGAACCAATTCGTGGCCTCGG
>JAFMEI010000086.1 GCA_017856815.1 Ilumatobacteraceae bacterium | reverse complement strand
TTGTGCTCTTGGTAGAGCTTCATCATCTCTTCATTGAGCTTCTGGCGGTCGTTCTTGTATTGCTGCTGAAGACGACGCATCTCGGGCTGCAGGGTTTGCATCTCGAGCATTCCCTTGGTGCTCTTCAGTGTGAGCGGGGTGATCAACAGCATGATGACCACGGCTACAAGGGCGATCGCGAGTGCATAGTTATGCGTCAGGCTGAAAAACTGATTAACAAGCCAGGCTGCTGCGTCAAACACTTTGGTTACCGTCCGTTCAAACTCGGGGTCTCAGAGATTTTTGGCTCGGGTACTGGATCCCAGCCAGAAGGGCCAAAAGGCCGGCAGCGAACCATGCGCCTAAAGGCAAGCCAAGAGCCACGCCCAGCGCCATGGTGCTCGATGGCTTCCTTGGCATAACAAGAACAGCTCGGGGTAAATCGGCACGGCGACGGCCTGCCCTCGCGGGCTTTTTGGTACCAATCGATTCCACGGAGCAGGAATTCACGCATTCTCTGCCACCTTACGCAATCGCTTAACGAGTTGGGCGACCTCAGAATTCAAGTCCGTTGCGGACTTCGTGGCTGCCTCGGCGTCGGCGCCAACAAGGAAATATCCCCGTGGGAGCTGGCTGGAATTGGCGACCATTAGCGGGCGCAAGCGACGCCGGATGCGGTTGCGGGCAACGGCTGAGCCCGAACGTTTACCGATGGCGTAGGCCACTTTCGGGGCGGGAAGAGATGGGTCGAGGATCACAGAACACCAGAGCGAACCCGAACGCACTCTTTTTCCTTCCACCCGCATGCGGGCAAAGATTGTGCGCTCGTGAATGCGGTCGATCAAGCGGAGAGGCGGTAGCGGCCCTTGGCGCGACGGCTCTTCAGCACAGCGCGACCGGCGCGGGTGCTCATGCGATTGCGGAACCCGTGCTTCTTCTTGCGACGGCGAGTATTGGGCTGGAATGTGCGCTTCATGACCTAGACCTAACGAGATTCGACTTCAACTGTTGAAACCGTGGGCACGAAGCCCACAAGACCGTTCAAGGGTAGGTGTTTTACCTTCGGTTGGGCAACCCGAGAGCCGTCCCGAGGGGACTAATTCGCTCTGGTTTGGAGTTGTCCACAGCCCTGCTATGGTGCTCTCCCTTGACGGCCTCGGGCATGAAACCCCGAGTTTGTAAGGGGCAGATGTCCACACGCTGTGGATTCACCTGTGGATTGTCAGTAACGAATTTCAACGAAATGCAAGAGGGGGAAAGGTGAACGAGACCGAGGAGCTGTGGACAAAGGTCTCACCACTTTTGAAGGAGCAGGTCTCCGAGGTGGTCTGGTACTCGACTTTTAACGACGTTTCGGCAGAGGTTGACGATGGCACCCTCACCCTTCTGGTGCCCAACACGCTCGTACGTGACCGCATACTTGCCCGCTACATGCCGATGATCTCCGAGGCATTGACCGAGCTGGGTGAGCCCAACCACGACATCGTGGTGGAGATTGACCCGAACTCCGAAGACGAAGAGTCCGAAGTGGACACTGCGCCGGTTTTCGCCGAGGCCGAGCTGGCATCGACCGCGCCTGGTCTCGCCGCGGGCCTCAATCCGCGATACACCTTTGACAACTTCGTCAAGGGAACCTCAAACCAATTTGCTCTGGCCGCCGCTTTGCGTGTGGCTGAAACCCCTGGCCGCTCATACAACCCGCTTTTCATCTACGGCTCTGCGGGACTCGGCAAAACCCACCTATTGCACGCCATCGGCGCATATGTGCATCACCATTACGCGCACTACGAGGTGCGGTATGTCTCGACCGAAACGTTCTTGAACGAATACGTCGATGCGATTCGAACCAACTCCACCGCGGCGTTCAAGCGCCGCTACCGGGAAGTTGACGTTCTTCTGATCGACGACATCCAGTTCATGGAAGGCAAAGAGGGTCTCCAAGAGGAGTTCTTCCACACCTTCAACTCCCTGCATGGCGCCAACAAGCAGATCGTTATCTCCTCAGACCGCACGCCAGACGCCATACCAACGCTGGAAGATCGCCTGCGCGGCCGATTCCGTTGGGGTCTCATCACGGACATTCAGCCGCCAGATATGGAAACCCGCCTGGCCATCTTGCGCAACAAAGCCGAGCGCGACCACGCGACAATTCCAGATGATGTGCTTGAGTACATCGCTAGCCGCGTAAGTACCAACATCCGCGAGCTCGAGGGTGCGTTGATTCGGGTCACAGCATTCGCCAGCCTCAACCGGGTACCGATCACCATCACGATGGCTGAGTCGCTGCTTTCCGACCTGTTCTCAGACCAGGCACCCAAGATCCGCACCGACGAAGAACTCCTCGCAGAGATTGCCGCCTATCTCGGTTTCACAGTGGAAGCTTTACGTGGCAAGAACCGCCAACGACCCTTGGTCACCGCACGCCAAGAGGCCATGTACGTGTTCCGCGAACTCACCGATCTCAGCTACCCAGCGATTGCCCGATTGTTCGGCGGCCGTGATCACACAACGGTCATCCACGCCGTTGACAAGGTCCAAAGGATGATGAAAGAGCGCCAGCAGGTGTTCGATCGCGTCACGAATCTCGCACAAAAGCTCAAGAAAGCATGATTTCAAACACCAAAACTTCGGCGGTGGAAAACCTGGGTACACACCTGCGGACAAACCGGCAAAAGCAGTGCATAACTTTTGGTTATCCACTGCCCCAGGTGAACTACAACCGTGTCCTGTGGAACTCAGGTGTTCTGTTCACACAGCCCGATTTCGTTTCCAATAAGGCTCTGCGGTGTCGTTTCCACAATCCACAGCACTTATTACCGTTATTAGGGTTCTATAAGAAATCACTGGTTAATAACTTCCCGTGTGGAAAGGCCACTCGATGAAATTCCGTTGTGAACGTCAAGCACTCGCTGATGCTCTTGCAATTGTCGTACGTGCTTCCGGAAGCCGCACCGCGTCTTCACCTGTTTTGGCTGGAGTGCGAATTGAAGTGAAAGGTGATTCGCTTTCGCTTGCATGTACTGACACAGACCAGATCATCACTTGCACAATTCCTGTTCAAGGAATCAACAACGGTGTGTCCGTTCCCCGCGCTCGTCTTTTCAACGACATCGTTCGCTCGCTTGCAGATGGTGCAGTTGAAGTTGAAGTCGTTGGCGAAGATGTGGTTGTCAGTGGCGGACGCTCAAACTTCAATGTGCCCACCTACATGGCCCAGGATTTCCAAGTTCTTCCGCCAGCTGCCGCTCCTGACACCAGCACAAACGCAGAGGAGTTTGCTGATGCGCTGCGTCAAGTTGCACGCACAGTGAAAAATCAAGACGATCACCCGTATCGCGGTGTTCAGATTTCACATGATGCTGATGGGGTTCGCCTCGCAGCCACCGACAACTTCCGAATGGCTTTGCGCAAACTCCCACACAGCAAGATCCTTGCGGTCGGCGAAAAAGTCTTGGTTCCTGGGCGTGCTCTAACTGAACTTGAACGCATGTTGCCGTTAAGCAAAGACCTCGTGATTCGTTGGGCCGATCCGACCATCACTTTCATCACGGGAACTGCAAGTTTGACCACACGCACAATCAACGGTTCACTGCCAGATCCGAAAATGTTTTTGGATGCGCAATATCCGAACACGCTTACTGTGAATCGCGAGTTGATTCTTGAGGCCCTGCGCCGCGGCAAAATCGTTCTGCCATCAAGCATCGGATTGAAGTTGCACCTAAGTGAATCCGGAGTACGGATGGAAGCCGCGGATCGTGATCTTGGACGCACCGAAGAAGATCTCGAAGCGGAATACACAGGCGCTGACCTCTCGATCACATTCAATGTTGATTACCTAATGGCGGGTATCGAAGTTGTTGAGACCGAGTCCGTGCGTATTGCGATGAAGGACTCCCGCTCTCCGGCAGCGGTATGGGCAGCAGACAACGAGGACTACAGCTACTTCATCATGCCCATCCGGGCGTGATCATCAAGTGACGGCGAAGTGTTTGTTCGGCGCGTAGAACTGACCAACTTTCGCAATTACGAATCCGCGAACCTCGCGTTCTCGCGCGGCACCACTGCAATTCTTGGCAAGAATGGCCAAGGCAAAACCAGCCTCGCAGAGTCGATTGCGTATCTCTCTTGTTTGCGCAGCTTTCGTGGCGTGCCAAACGAATCCTTGGTGCGAATCGGCACTGACTCAGCTGTCATTCGCGCCGATGTCATTCACGATGATGGACGCGAACTCCTGATTGAAGCCGAGATAAATCTGAATGGGCGTAATCGGGTTTTGGTCAACAAACAAACACTGCGCAGAACCCGTGATCTTCTCGGCGTATTGCGGGCCACAGTGTTTTCTCCTGACGATCTCGCGATCGTTAAAGACGGCCCAGCGTTGCGCAGAGATTTGATTGACGATGCACTTGTTGCAATCGATTCACGATTTGATGCCATTCGCACTGAAGTCGATCGAGTGATTCGCCAACGCAATGTGTTGCTGAAGCAGGCAGGCGGCAGGCTCACGGAAGACGTTGCACTGACTCTTGATGTGTGGGATGAAAAGTTGGTGGCAGCAGGCACGGTGATGGGGGAGGAACGCGCGTCGCTTATCGCTCGAATGAACACCGAAGTCCCAAACGCATACGACCAACTTGCAGAACGTCACAGCGCGGTTGAATTGCGATACGAACCCGAATGGCGTTCGCGCGGTCTAGCTCATGCGCTTGCTGAAGCGCGTTCCGATGACATCCGCCGGGGCGTGTCTACGGTGGGTCCGCACCGTGATGACATCGAGATTTCAATCAATGGCCTCACCGCGCGATTTCATGCGTCACAAGGCGAGCAGCGCTCGTTGGTGCTCGCACTGCGCCTCGCAATTCATCGCATGGTTGCTGAGGCTGTGGGGAGCGTGCCGATCCTCGTATTGGATGACGTGTTGTCTGAGCTAGATCCCGACCGAGCAAATGCCCTGATTGCCAATCTTCCTCATGGGCAGGTGATTATCACATCTGCAAGTGGAGTTCCTGAGGAGACCAAACCCGATGCAATTGTGCGGATTGCGGCAGGCGAAGTGATCGAATCATGAGCGACGACCCAAAACCAATTTCTTCCGACCTCGATGACCTAATGCGTCGTTTGCAAGCAGGCGACCGCGAACAAGTTGGTGGTGTGTTCGGCAAGTGGGAGGAGATCGTCGGTGCTTCGGTGGCTGCAAATGTCACTCCAGTTCGGATCGAAAATCAGACCCTGGTTGTCGAAGTCTCAGAGTCAAGTTGGGCGACACAAGTGGGCTTTTTGGAGTCCACAATTCGGCAAAGAATTCTTGAAGAAACAGGCAGTGAAATCGTCAGTGTCGAAGTTCGGGTGCGTCGCCATCGGTAGACTTCTAGACGTACGAAAACCCTCATAAGGAACGAAGTGGCAAAGACGGAGTCGAAGTCAACAAAGCCAACGGCCGACTACGGCGCGAAAGACATCCAGGTTCTTGAAGGTCTAGACCCGGTGCGCAAACGCCCCGGCATGTACATCGGATCGACTGGTCTGGCGGGCCTGCATCACCTCATTTGGGAAGTCGTAGACAACTCTGTCGACGAGGCCATGGCGGGCTTCTGTACCAAGATCAGCGTCACCCTGGAAGACGACGGCAGTTGCAAGGTGGACGACAACGGCCGCGGAATCCCGGTAGATCCGTACCCCTCGGGGCCCCACAAGGGCAAAAGTGCAGCCGAAGTGGTGCTTACGGTGTTGCACGCCGGCGGCAAGTTCGGCGGCGAGGGCTACAAGGTTTCAGGCGGCCTCCATGGTGTGGGCGTGAGCGTGGTTAACGCCCTGTCCAAGCGTGTGCTGGTCGAGATTGATCGTGGCGGAGATCGGTACAGCCAGGAATTCGTCGATGGCGGCAAGCCAAAGGGCAAGCTCAGTAAGTCAGGCAAAACCCCCGGGCGGGGTCGTACCACCGGCACCACGATTCAGTTCTGGCCAGATCCAACTATCTTCCAAGCCGAAGGCGTTGAGTTCGTAGCGCGAACCGTGACCGAGCGGTTGCAGACGATGGCGTTTTTGAACAAAGGCCTCGAGATTGAGTTCGTTGATGCGCGCAATGGCAAAGAGCAAACCATCACGTATCAGTACAAGGGCGGCATTGTTGATTTTGTGAAGCACTTGAACGCTTCAAAAGATGCGCTGTTTGCCAAGGTCGCTTCGTACGAAGACGAAGATGAACAAGAGGGCATGACCCTTGACATCGCATTGCAGTGGAACACCGGCTACTACGAAGGCATCCATGGTTATGCCAACGGCATCAGTACTACCGAGGGCGGCATGCATGTTGAAGGATTCAAGACCGCGCTTACTTCAGTTGTAAACAAGTACGCGCGCAGCAAGGTTCTGTTAAAGGAAAAGGATGACAACCTTCTCGGCGAGGACATCCGCGAAGGGTTGACCGCGATTGTTGCTGTCAAGCTCCGCGAACCACAGTTCGAAGGACAAACCAAGGCCAAGTTGGGCAACGTGCCTGCACGTTCATTCGTGCAGAAGGCCACCAACAAGTGCCTTGAAGAATGGTTCGAAGAAAATCCGACCGAAGCCAACAAGGTCGTGAAGAAGGCGATCGCCGCAGCGCAGGCGCGGCTCGCAGCCAAAAACGCCCGTAACGCAGTGCGCCGCAAGACCGCACTCTCGGGTGCTGGAATGCCCGACAAACTGAAGGATTGTTCGAGTGGCAAGGCCGAAGAGAGCGAACTCTTCATTGTTGAAGGTGACTCTGCAGGTGGCACGGCGGTAGATGCACGCGATCCACGGGTGCAGGCAATCTTGCCGATTCGCGGCAAGATTCTGAACGTTGAACGCGCACGTCTCGACAAAATGCTGAAGAACAATGAGATCCAGGCGTTGATCACCGCAATTGGTGGTGGCGTGGGCGAAGAGTTTGATGCCGGTAAAGCGCGCTATCACAAGGTGATTGCACTCGCCGACGCCGACGTCGATGGCAGTCACATCCGCACGTTGTTACTCACTTTCTTCTATCGCCAGATGAGGCCCATGGTCGAAGCCGGTTATGTGTACATCGCGCAGCCACCGCTTTATTCAACCGAAGTTGGTAAGCAAAAGATCTATCTGAAAGACGACCTCGCAAAGACCGCGTTCCTCACGGAGAACCCAAACCACCGCAAGGAATTTCAGCGCCTCAAGGGCCTTGGCGAAATGGACTGGGAAGAACTCAGGTCCACCACGATGGATCCAAACACCCGCACACTTTTGCAAGTCACCGTTGAGGAAGCAGCTCTCGCTGACGAAGTGATGAGTGTGTTGATGGGCGACGACGTCGAAAGCCGCAAGAACTTCATCCAGACCAACGCACGCGATGTGCGCAACCTTGACTTCTGATTGATGGACGGAAAGACAGCACCGTGAGCGATACACCAACAACAGATGCGATCCAGCCAGTTCCGCTCCAAGACGAGATGGAGCGCTCGTTCCTCGACTATGCGATGTCGGTCATCATGTCGCGCGCACTGCCCGATGTTCGTGATGGTCTAAAGCCTGTACACCGTCGCATCATCTGGGACATGGAGCAGCAAGGTTTCCGCCCGGATCGGCCATTCGTGAAGTGCGCACGCGTCACCGGCGACACGATGGCGCGCTACCACCCACACGGTGACTCCGCTATTTACGATGCGCTAGTTCGCATGGCGCAGCCGTTCTCGTTGCGTCATCCGTT
>JAFMEI010000085.1 GCA_017856815.1 Ilumatobacteraceae bacterium | reverse complement strand
GCCGGTCGACTCGGGACCATTCCCACTAACTAGCTACTCACATTCCGAGAAGATTCGAACGAATCAAAGCCGCGGTAGGTGCGAGATCCGCAACACCTTCGGGCAGTGAATTCAGATCAAACCAGCGCACCACCGTGCCTTCTTCGCCGACAAGTGGGAGATTGGTGTCAGCAAAGTACGCCCATGCAACGTTCCAGTGCATGTGTGGCTCGGGATGGATTGACATTGCAGGATGGACGATCATTACTGAGTCGGTGGCGGGTGACAGATTGAGTCCAGATTCTTCGAACAACTCACGCGTTGCTGCGTCACGTGTGGTTTCACCAATCTCAACATGGCCACCAGGGTTGCACCAGCCCAAACGTGGATGGTGAAGAAGCACGAGCCGTGTTAGCTCGGAGTCATATACCCAAGCCGTTGCACAGATATGACCTGGCTCACAATCGTTACCACGCAATGCCGATAGGAGCTCAGCCGAATCGTTGGTCGGAATTCGAGTCGATTCAATCTCTGCAGCGATCGCCGGATGAATACCGGGAACATCAATTGTGGGGTGGGGGAAGCCCATGGTGTGATCGGAATCAGTTGGAGCGATTTACAAACGCCATGGCTTCAGCGCGCGCCACGGGATCCGTGCGATAGATACCGCGCACTGCGGAAGTCACTGTGCGCGTGTGCGGCTTACGCACTCCACGAATCCCCATACATGTGTGTTCTGCTTCAACAACTACGAGAACGCCCGACGGTTTCAACATCTTGTCCATGGCATCAGCGAGCTGACTTGTGATCCGCTCTTGTACCTGGAGTCGGCGGGCATATCCCTCAACTAACCGCGCGAGTTTTGATAGCCCTGTAAATCTCCCCGTTGCTCCGGGCAGATACGCAATGTGTGCGACTCCACTGAATGGAAGCATGTGGTGCTCGCACATTGAAGTGAATTCAATGTCGCGAACCATGACCATCTCATCGTGGTCAATCTCAAAGGTGCGCTCAAGGTGACGGCTTGGGTCGTCAGACATACCGCTCAGCAACTCAGACCACATCCGCGTTACACGTGATGGAGTATCGAGGAGTCCTTCGCGGTCTGGATCTTCACCAACGGCAATCAGTAATTCCCTGACAGCGGCTTCGGCACGCTTTGCATCTATCTCAGGCACGTTTCAATACTTGCATAGCGACCATTCTGGAGATTCATCTGGCTACGACTGCTAGCGTTTCGGGCGTTGTGAGAGGGATCGCTGATGGACCTGCTGAAAGTTGACGGCGTCACAGTCGAGTTTGGTGGCATTGTCGCTCTGTCTGGGCTCACCTTCAATGTGCAACAGGGTGACATCTGCGGGTTGATCGGCCCCAACGGCGCAGGCAAAACAACCGTATTCAATGTTCTCAGCCGTATTTACGAACCAACACAAGGCTCTGTCACCTTTGATGGTGTTGATCTGCTCGGCGTAGAAGCTCACGACATCGCCAAGCTGGGTATCGGCCGCACTTTTCAGAACCTCGCGCTATTTCCATCGATGTCATTACTTGAGAATGTGATGGTTGGAGCGCACAGTAAAGGTCGCGTTGGTTTTGTTAGGGCGATTACCCGGTTTGGAGTGCGTCGCGAGGATCGACAACTCCGCGAAACATCAATGGCCCTCCTCGAAGCGTTTGGTCTCGCACAACTTGCAGCACACCCTGCAGCCGGGCTTCCATTTGGAACCCTAAAGCGGGTAGAGATAGCTCGCGCACTCGCCGCCAAACCGAAATTTGTATTGCTGGACGAACCAGCGTCGGGTCTCACACACTCTGAGGTTGACGAGCTCGCCGACACACTTGTACGCGTGCGCAGTGAATTTAACCTGACGATGCTTTTGGTGGAGCACCACATGTCGATGGTGATGAAGGTGTCCGACAAGATCGTTGTCATGGAGTTTGGACGCAAAATCGCCGAGGGGACTCCTGCGGAAGTGCGAGACAACCCTGAAGTCATTCGCGCCTATCTGGGAACCGACGCATGAGCGAGATCTTGCGTACTCACGACCTTCGTGCGGGCTATGGCCTTATTGAAGTTCTTCACGGAGTGAACATCAATGTTGACGCTGGTGAGATCGTTGTGGTGCTCGGTGCGAATGGAGCTGGGAAGACCACGATGATGCGTGCGATCTCAGGAATGATCCCGCGTACTGGTGTCGTTGATTTCCTCGCTGATGACATCGCACATCTTTCGGCCCACAAAGTGACCGCACGCGGTATTGCCCATGTGCCACAGGGTCGAGGCACTTTCCCTGAGCTCACTGTTGAAGAGAATCTGCGGATCGGAGCGCATTCTCGGCGCGACTCATTCGCCGCAGACATCGATTATTGGTACGGGGTGTTTCCGCGCTTGCAAGAACGTCGATTGCAGCGAGCTGGAAGTTTGTCTGGTGGGGAACAGCAGATGTTGGCGATTGCTCGCGCGTTGATGTCAAGGCCCAAATTGCTTCTCTGTGATGAGCCGAGCCTTGGTCTTGCTCCGCTTGTGACACGTGAGTTGTTTGAAGTCCTACAGAGACTCAACTCTGAAACGGGTCTTTCTGTGCTGTTGGTAGAGCAAAACGCGAACCTCGCACTTGAAATTGCATCGCGTGTGTATCTCCTTGAAACAGGTGAAATTGTGAGCAGTGGCACGCCTGATGAGTACATGAACAACGACGCAGTGAGAAAGTCGTATCTGGGGCACTGACATGTCACGTTTCTTCCAATACCTGTTTGACGGATTGTCGAGTGGTGCGATTTATTCTCTGCTCGCGCTTTGCTTGGTGGTGGTGTACCGCGGAACCGGATACCTCAACTTCGCACAGGGTGAGATGTCAATGTTCTGCACATTTCTTGTGTGGAAACTAAACGACTGGGGAATGCCACTTTGGCTCGCTGCGATAAGCGGAATGCTCATCGGTTATCTCGGTGGCGCCACGGTCGAGACCACTCTTATTCGGCCAGTTGCAAAGCGTTCGCAATTTGCAGTGTTTGTGGTCGCAATCGGATTGTTTCTCGGGCTGAACTCTCTTGCCGGTGCGATCTGGGGAGCGCCACCACAAGAAACTATGCCCAGCTTGTTCCCCAATGAGCCCGACGATTTCCAGAGAATTTTTGGTGCATCGTGGCGTTACCAGTCAATTGGCATCTTGATTGTTGGGCTAGTCGTGACTGGTTTGTTGTTCGCGCTGTTCAACAAGACCCGTTTTGGGTTGGCCATGCGGGCCGTGGCGAGCAACGCTGACTCGGCACGACTCGTTGGTGTGAACACCGGCCGGGTTTTGGCCGCATCCTGGGGCCTTGCTGCAGCAATTGGTGCACTAGCGGGAACGATGGTTGCAGGTACCACCGGTGAAGTTGTGCCTGGCCTCATGTTCTCGTATTTCGTTTATGCATCAGCTGCCGCAACTTTGGGTGGATTTGATTCACTCGGGGGAGCCGTGATCGCTGGTTTGACCATTGGCGTTGTAGAAAACATGGCAGCGGGCTATGCACCAAAGTGGATTGGTCAAGAAATGCGACTCGGAGTTGCACTTTTGATCATTCTCGGTGTTCTACTCATAAAGCCGACTGGATTGTTCGGTGAGCAGAAAGTGTCACGGGTGTAGACGTGGCTCTTGTAACCATCAAACGCAACAGCCCTCAGCACATCGCGGTTCGGGTGCTTGGAGTACTTCTTGTTGTTATCGCCGTGTTGTGGGTTCCAACCAAGATGACCACTGGCAACATCGACTCAATGACCAACGCTCTCGCGTTAGTTATTGCGGCTTCGGCTTTGAACTTGGTAATCGGCTACACGGGATTGATTTCCATTGGCCACAGTGCATTCTTTGGTATCGGTTCATATGCAACTGGTGTGCTTGTTAGCAAGTACGGCTGGGGTCATGGATGGTCGATGATCTTTGGTGCATTACTCGCATTTGTATTCGGGTTCATCGTGGCGTTGCCGGCATTGCGTATCAAAGGCATCTATCTCGCATTGGTCACACTCGCAGTGGCTGTGCTGTTTCCCACAATGATGAAATGGCCCAAACTTGAATGGCTCACGAATGGCGCCCGTGGCATTAGTGGTATTCGTTACGAAGAGTTGCCATCATTGCCATTTCTTGGTGAACTCAAGGGCCGAGATGACCGTACGGTGTTTTTCTATTGGTACGCGATCATGTTGGTCATCATCACGGTTCTTGTATGCCGCGGAATTGTGAAGAGTCGAATGGGGCGCGCGCTAATTGCAATTCGGGATAATGAAATTGGTGCCGAGGTCATGGGAGTCAATCTGGCGACCACTAAGACACTCGTGTTTGGTGTGTCCGCGGCGCTCACATCATTGGCAGGTTCGTTGTCGGTTGCTCGCACGGGTGTGGTTACAGCTGATGGCGCAAATCTCACATTGATTGGCTCAATCGTTTTCTTGGTGGTCATGGTTGTTGGTGGTGCGGCAACAATTACCGGACCCATCATCGGAGCTTTGGTCTATGTCTGGGTGGACAACTACACGCGTACCGCAAGTGCTTCCGGCGAGGGATTAATTGGGTGGCTATTTGATTGGTCGGCAGTCTCGCCGGCTTCCATCATCCTCAGCGTGGCGCTCATTGTCCTCATGTTTGTTGCGCCTGACGGCGTTTTCGGGCTTGTGCGCAGGCTGGCCCGACGCGTAGTCGTTATTAAGTGACCTGGCTAGTCAATTCAAGCGCTCGCGGGTAGCGTATTGGGCAGTCTGATTGCAATGGGGCACAGACAATGGAGGGAAAATGACTAGCCGACGTATTCGACTCGTGTCAGTTTTTGCTGCAGGGGCACTTTTGTTCGCCGCTTGCAGTGACAGCGACGACGGTGGTGGTAGCGATACCACCGCATCCGAAACCACTGAGACCACAGAAGCACCATCAGGTGCATGGGCCGTGAGCACAGAAGACTGTGCAGATCCAGATGCGGCCGTTGCGCCAATCTCGGGCACGCTCAAAGTTGGAACAGTTGTTCCACTATCTGGTGGCACCGCAGCTCTTGCATTTGCGCCAGTTGCTGAAGGCATGAAGGCGTACGTCGATTACGCCAACGAGAACAACCTCATTCCTGGTGTAACCCTTGAACTCGAGATCGGTGACGATCAGTACAACAAGGACCTCACACCGACTGCAGTGAACGATCTTCTTGACGGTGGTGTTCAGGCATTCACTGGAATTGTTGGCACCGACGGCAACCTCGCTGTACGCGACACTCTGAATGAAGAGTGTGTGCCACAGATCCAGGTGCTCTCTGGTTCGCCTTCGTTCAAGGATGCAGAGAACTACCCGTGGACCACGCCACAGCTCGCGCCTTACGACGTAGAGACCAAGGTGTACGCAAAGCAGTTGGCCGAAATGTTCCCAGAAGGTGTCACTGTGGGTCTCTACCACGTGAACACTGAATTCGGCCTCGCATACGCAGACACTCTGAAGGAAGTTGCCGCCGAGTATGGAATTGAGATTGTTGAAGAGCAGACAATTGAACCCACTGAAACTGCACCTCCGACCGCTCAGCTGAATGCGCTTGCGGCATCTGGTGCTGAGGCGATCGTTGCAGTACCACTTGGTTCGCAGTGCCCAACCTTCATGAAGGAAGTGGCAAACGCCAAGGCCGCAAACGCCGGCTGGGACCCGAAGGTGTTCATCACGAACACATGCGCATCCCCACTGATTCTCGGTGTAGCCGGTGACGCAGCCAATGGTCTGTACACATCGAACTTCCTTGAAGACATCGGTGATCCAGCCAAGGCGACAATTCCAAACATCAAGACCTACCTCGACTACATGACCGCACGCGGCCAGGGTGCCATCGTCACCACCGCCGCTGCTGGCTGGAGCACGATGGAAGCAGCAGTGGCGATCTTCGCTCAGGCTGCTGCTTCTGAAGCAGGTCTGACCCGTGCCTCGATCATTGAGGCTGCACGCAGCCTTGAGCATGTGCCGATGCTGGGTCGTGAAGGAGTCGTGTTGAAGACCAACGGTGCAAGTGACCAGGCAACTGCTGAGTCACTCACAGTTGTTCAGTACAACGCTGCTGCGAAGACCTTCGCAGACGTTGGTTCGTTGATCTCAGACTTCGAGAGCTAGATCCAAAAACTAAAGGCCCGGATCCCTTGTGGGGTCCGGGCCTTTTTGTTACTTCTTTTTGGCTTTTTGTGCCCGCTGTCGCTCACGTCGCGCAGCACGTTTGGCATCTTGAGCCGCATGATCAATCTCTCGTGCAGGGGCGCTAACTGGCGCTTGACGCAATTTGAATCGGTCATCGGCAGCAATGAGTTCTTTGAACCCGCGCAAACTCATTGAGTACTGCACAACCATCAATTGCGCGGCACCCAAACCAAATTCAGAAACAAGGTCGGGCATCACGCGCTGGAGTTCTTCAAGGGTTGGGTCTTCTGAAGAGTCCCCAAGCACTTCAATGCATTTCTGAATGCACGCGTCACCAAGAACAATGCCAACGTTGTAAGACGACATTCTGCGGTTGGAGCGAGTACGCAGGTTTGCGGTCAGCTTCTCGTCATCGTCGAAATGCGCAATTGGGAAACCGAGAAGGCTCGCCAAGCCCTCGCGCATTTCCTCATCAAGGGCACGGGCAAGACCAAGAAGTTCTGAATCTTCTAGAGCGTCGATCACCGCACCGAAACGCTGATCAAGGAGTATTTGTTCTCTTGAGGTGTTCACGGTTCACTTACTTGTTGTTGGGGGATTTGAAGAATGCTGATCGCGTGGATCAGACGGCGCGCACGTTTGTGGCTTCTGGTCCTTTGCGACCTTCTCCAAGTTCGTACTCAACAGTTTGTCCAACCACAAGGGTGCGACGACCAGTGCCCTCAATATTGGAGAAGTGAACGAACAGATCGCGTCCGTCTTCTTGGGAAATGAATCCAAATCCCTTTTCGTCGTTGAAGAACTTCACAGTTCCTGTTGCCATTGCCTTACTCGCTTTCACAAAAAGCCGAGTTGCCTCGACTGAGGTCAAGCCTAACCACATTTCAAAGGTCAAAAATCCCTACCGAACAAGTGCGTGCAACTCGCGAACTCGAAAGCGGTAGTCAGAAGTGGTGGAAATGTCGGGGAGTGGGCCGCCGATCCCGGCATTCGAACTCCAAGAGACCTCCCAGACAGTTGTGGCAGAGCCGTGGAAGTAGCCGTCGCGCGACAATGACGACGAGTGGGTATAGGTGTACATGCAAGGCGAGACCCTTCGATCGCCGTAAACCTTGAACCACACGGCTCCGGGGCCGTTACACGTGACTGGACCCGAGCCAAAAACACCGTCACCTGGGGTGAAGATCAGATCTCTAGGTTCGGCCTCAGTTGTGGCGGTGAGCACTCCGGTAGGTGTTGGAATCCACGCCGTAACTGAAAACTTCACCCACAATGCAGCTGGAACCCAAAACCACGTGCCAACACTGACTACAAACTTGTCGTGTGGTGGCGCTGTATCCAAGGGAAGAGATGGAATTAGACGCTCGACTCTGTTGCGCGAAATCGAACCAAGTGTTTCCCGATCGATCTCTGGAATCCAGTAAGCCTCCCAGCCGAAAGGACAATCGCGGAACCAGAGTTTGAAAGTGAAATCACCAGAAGTAATTGACGGTGGTTCCAAAGGTGGGCTTGAAGAGTTTTCATAATCAAAAAAGGGACGCCATGTACATCCCGATTCATCGCGCCCATCGCTACCGGGTGGTGTGCCGAAACGGACCATCGCACTGATTGAGTCCAAATCTGAATCGCCAGACACTTGAGCAGCCACATGTGGCTCATTGAGGGTGAAGATCGAGCTGAAACAGCAAAAGGCAATGAGGGAAGCAGAAAGT
>JAFMEI010000084.1 GCA_017856815.1 Ilumatobacteraceae bacterium | reverse complement strand
GATGGTGAAATTTCAATTGGTGATGTCGTACTTGGGGGCGGAGAAGTAGCCGCCTGTCTCGTGATCGAAGCCGTCACGCGCCTGTTACCGGGCGTAATGGGCAATCTTGAATCTCCAATCACTGAATCTTTTGGTGTTTCTGGCCTTCTCGAGGAGCCTGCCTACACCCGGCCTGCGGACTTTCGAGGCTGGGAGGTGCCAGAGGTGCTGAGATCCGGGGATCACGCCAAGATCGCGCAATGGCGTCTGGCTCAAGCCCTGCACCGAACTCTGGCTGCCCGACCCGACCTCATTGAGGCCCGCGGCGGACTTTCCGAAGCCGAAAAGGCTCTATTGGAGAAAATTCCCCCGGTCGCCTATCCTTACGAGTCCCTTTGAACGGCACCACCCACAAGGAAGCCAGCGCATGAAGACCACAGATCTCGTAGACAATCAATACCGCCGCAGTGACCTTCCTGCTTTTGGCCCCGGCGATGAGGTGAAAGTTCACGTACGCGTGGTTGAGTCCGGCAAGGAGCGCATCCAGGTGTTCCAGGGCAACATCATCGCTATCCAGGGATCTGGTATCGGCGAGTCGTACACCGTGCGCAAGCTTTCCTACGGCGTTGGTGTCGAGCGCACATTCCCAGTGCACAGCCCAATTGTGGCCAAGCTTGAAGTCCTGAAAAAGGGCGATGTCCGTCGCGCGAAGCTTTACTACCTCCGCGACCGCACCGGCAAGGCTGCCAAGGTTCGCGAAAAGCGCGATTCGTAATCGATCCTTCTCACACTGCGAACGTTTGTTGAGCACTGAAGATCTCGAGAACTTTGAATCCGAGCGGGAGCTTCATCTCGCGCAGGAATACCAAGACGTAGTCGGAATGTTTCGCTTTGCGATTGAAACCGAACGCCGTTTCTATCTCGCAAACGAAGTCGATGTGAAAGTTTCCGCCGACGGAGTACGCCCACTTGTAGAACTCACCATGAAGGATGCATGGGTGTGGGACATGTACCGCAAGAGCCGATTTATCCCGAACGTCCGGGTGCTCAGTTACAAAGACGTCAACATCGAGGAACTTCCCAAAGAGGATCTCTAAACCTCTCGCGCCGAGCACGAGGTGAATGGGCAGAGGACTTGGTGGCTCGCCACTATGAGCGGTTGGGGTACGTGGTTGTTGCGCGCAACTTTCATTTTCGCGGTGGTGAACTCGATTTAGTCGCAATTCGTGGTCGCGACTTGGTGATCTGTGAAGTCAAAGCCCGCGCCAGTTCATCGCATGGCTCGCCGGCGGAGTCAGTCACTCGGACCAAACAGTCACGTATGCGCAAAGGTGCTGTTGTCTTTTTACGTAGTGCTGGATTGTCTGGAGTGAAGATTCGTTTTGATGTCGCTTGCGTGCTCGGCACCGAACTCGAAGTCATCACCGACGCTTTTTAGGCGCTGACTTTTTCAAAGCAGTTGGCGTGCGCCGATTCCAGCACGCGCGATGCCAGTGACGACGCAGGTCAGGTGCGTCGCGAGGCACTGCAACGACGTGTCCAGTTCCAGCCGGAATCGGGCCATGACATCCCGGGCACACATATTGCTTGCGTGCTTCGTAGGGTTGAACCGCTCTGACCTCCACAGGGCCATAAAGGCCGTCCCAGATTCCCATTGCTCAGCCGAGAAATGCCCAAACCACAAGCACGCATGCTGTGGCCACAGCAGCAATCACGAACCAGATGTCCGTCTTGCGCTTTACTTGCTTCCTGGTCGGATCCAAGCCCATTACCTAAGTATCGTCGTTGTGATGGAGACGGTTGAGGTTTCTCGCAATGATCGTGTTTTCACCGTCACAATGAACCGTCCTGACCGCAAGAATGCGATCAACGGGACAATGTGGCGTGAACTCACACAGGCGTTCACGCAGATCAAGGAAGAACGCGAAGCCTGGGTGGTAATTCTGGCCGGTGCCGGGGAGAACTTCTCCAGCGGCGGCGATCTCACCGGGGGCAGCATGGGTTCGCGTGAACAGGCAATGCAGCAAATCACCGATCTGGTGGCGGCAATTCATCGCCTCCCAATGCCGACCATCGCGAAGGTACGCGGCTACTGCATCGGTGGGGGAATGGGCGTCGCGATGGCATGTGATTTGCTAATCGCTTCTGAGACGGCGAAGTTCACACAGAACTTCGCGCTACGTGGCATGAGCCTTGACAGCGGTGCTTCGCACTCGTTGCCACGGCGAATTCCGATGCACCGCGCGAAGGAACTCGCCTTCCTTGCCGAGTTCATCGATGCAAAAGCAGCCGAAGAGATGGGTTTGCTGAACAAGTTGGTCACAGACACCGAGTTAGATGCTGTGGTTGACCAGTGGGCGAATCGGATCGCATCCTTACCGCCAACATCAGTTCAGAACAACAAGCGTCTGCTTAACAACTCGTTGGGTATTTCAATGGAACAGGCACTTGAAGACGAGGCCACGGCGCAGTACCAAAACTGGTCAACAAAAGATTTCATTGAGGCAATGCAGGCGTTTCGCGACAAGCGCCCTCCGAAGTTTGAGGGGCGTTGAGGTTTTCGCGACTTGCACTCTGTGGGGCAGTGGCACTCACGGCATTATTGCCCTGCGGGATCGCAAATGCAGCGGAATCGACCACGACCAGCACGGTCGTAGCTGAAGGGTGTTCGCCAGAGCCAACAGTTCAAGCCGTGTTTCTGGGCAAGGTGTTGTCAATTGAAGATGGTGTTGTGCGATATGAAATCAATCAAGTTCGCGCTGGTTCATTGAGCGGGTATGCGGTAGAAGGCGAAGTCGATGTCTATTACGACGATGATGCAACTTTTTTGACCAAGGGTCGCAGTTACATCATTGGTGCCACACCTAACTCGTTGACCAACCGATTGTCGTCCAAGGTACGAGAGTCAACACCACTGTTTGGTGGCGCTGAAGTAGCTGGGTCCGATGGGGACACCACTTGCCCAAAGTATGAAGATCCAGTGCGCACTCTCAATCTTGATGGGAGCACGGTTGAATCCGGTGTGCTAACTGGATTCTTTAACGCCAAGAAACGAATCGCTGGATCAATTCTTCTGGCAGTTGGAATTGTCTTTGGCGGACTTTTCGCCGCCGTTGTGGTGAAGCGATCGTTAGATGGCGCGTCGCGCGCGAGTGCTAAGCGGCGCGCGCAGCGGTCGCGTTCGCGCGGATCTCAGACACCGCAGCCTTCAGCCCGCCCTCGTGCCTGAAAAGCGCACTGCCAGCGACAAAAGTGTTGGCACCCGCCCGAGTGGCGGCAGCAACCGTGGTGGCGCTAATCCCACCATCAACTTCAAGATCAATTGATTCAGAGAGCCCGCGCTGGTTGATCATCGCACGAACTTGCGCGATTTTGGGTTCCATACTTGCGATGTACTTCTGGCCACCGAATCCTGGATTAACAGTCATCACAAGAATCAGGTCCACGAGGTCAAGAATGTTTTCAACTTCCGCAGCTGGTGTGTGCGGATTAATTGCAACTCCTGCCGTCGCACCAAGCGATCGAACATGATCCAGTGACCGGTGCAAGTGGGGGCAGGCTTCAGCGTGAAGTATCAAGCGTTGACATCCTGCATCGACATAGTTTTTGGCCATCGCGTCGGCATCCAAAACCATGAGGTGTGCTTCGAACGGAAGTTTGGTGTGGGGCCGCATCGACGCAATTACATCTGGGCCGAAGGTCAAATTCGGTACAAATTGACCGTCCATGATGTCGAGGTGGATTCGGTCGCATCCTGCGGCTTCAAGATCCGTCAAAGCCTTACCCAGATGAGCGAAATCAACTGGGAGTATCGAAGGGGCAATTTCGATCGGTCTCGGCACAAGGTCAAATCTACTGCCTCAATTGACTCGTACACCGTACGATTGTGCGGTGAATGATGCGCAGGTAGTCAGGTTGCGCGCCGAAAAGCTTGTTGCTGGTGGTGATGCCCTCGCTCGGCTCGAAGATGGCAGGGTGGCCTTTGTTGAAGGTGCGATTCCGGGTGAACTCGTAGACGCGCGAGTTCTACAGTCAAAAACAAGCTTTGTTCGGGCCGAAGCCGATTCAATCATTGAACCCAGTTCTGCCCGCGTGGTTCCAGATTGCGTACACCGCAAAGAGGGTTGTGGTGGATGTGCATGGATGCACATAGATTCACAAGCCCAACACGACTTCAAAATTGATGTTGTTGTTGACGCTTTGCTGCGGATTGCCAAGTTGTCCGAACCAAGCGTGATCAAAGGCCAGGCATTGCCCGCACTTGGCTCGCGCCGAGTTATGCGTTTGATTGCTGATGACTCGGGTCGTCTCGGCTTACGCGCATCGCGATCCAACGAGGTGGTTGCGATCAAAAATTGTGCTGTTGCGGTGGATTCAATCAATGCTCTCTTTGCTCACGATGGCTGGACTCCTGGTGAAGAAGTAACTGTGCACGCCGACAAAGAAGGTGAAGGGCTTGCCATCGCAACCGATTCGCGAGTGCCAGAATCCGTTCGATCAATTGCGAGAGTCGGTGACCGCGCGTTCACTAAGGAATCAATCCGGGGCGTGGAACTACGAGTAGACGCACAATCCTTTTATCAAGGTTGCAGGGATGCCGATCTCGCTCTTGTCGATGCAGTTGAACGAGCCGCTGAGCGTGAGTATCTCGACGGTGGGCACGGGCCTGTGATTGATGCTTATGGGGGTGTTGGACTTTTTGCCGCATCTTTAGTGTCGCCTGAGGTGCCTTGCATCGTGGTCGAGCTTGCTCCGGCAGCGGTAGACGATGCGCGGATCAACTTGATGGGTCGCAACGCCCAAGTTGTCGAAAGCGCAGTGGAGGATTGGATGCCAGAACCCGCTGGTCTCGTAATTGCCGACCCGTCACGTAAAGGTCTTGGAGTTGAAGCAATCGAGGTGTTGGTGGGTACTGGGGCTGACCGAATCGTGTTGGTGAGTTGCGATGCTGCCGCAGGTGCTCGCGATATCAGTCTTTTGACTAAGCGTGGATATGAACTCGTTTACAGCGAGGTGCTCGATACGTTTCCCAACACATCTCATGTTGAAGTTGTCTCGCGTCTTGATCGGGTATGAATCCCGTCCGCATCAAGCACATCCTGTTCAAGGAACGCGTTGTTTTCCTACTGATTGCGTTTTTTCTACTTCGTCTATATCGACTGCAGGGTCAGACAGCCACTCATTGGGTTGATACTGCTGGCTACTTAAAGTTGGATTTCAGCGGCCACGGCGCGCGATTGTGGCCGGTTCCGCTCATATACGAACTCATCGAAAGTGACACGCAACGCATCGTGTTTCATGTGGTCTTTGCTGCATTGGCCTGGGGATTCTGCGCAACTGTGATTGCCGTGTTTGCAAGAAAATTCTCAATGGAAGCCGCTTTTGGTGTTTTGTTGTTGGGCTCAACCGATCAAGTTTCATTATGGGACACAAGCCTTTTGAGTGAATCAATCGGCACATCACTAATCGTTCTCACCGTTGCGGCTGCAATTTGGGTGATTCACGAGCGGAATTACTGGTCTGTTGGGATGCTTTGCGTGGTTGGAAGCGTGACCGCAATGACCCGACCCCCTCAGGTGCCATTGCTGTTCTTTCTTGTCGTCCTGTTGCTTTGGGTTTCTATCCGTGGTCGGAACTGGCGTTATGCATTATTTCTTGTTGCACTCGTTCCGCTGGCCACTTGGGCAGTGCAGATGGTGCGCAACAACCGACCCACAAGTGAGCTCAACTTCTACATGATGCTTGATGAACGCATCATGCATAACGAAGCGCGCAGAGATTGGTTTGTTGCCAATGGAATGCCAGTATCAGAAGAAATTATTGAAGCCACTGGATTTGGTGATCGTGCAGACGTAACTGCAGAGCTGTATGAATTCATGCCACTTCCAGAGGGTCAACCACCAAACGCAATCATGATTGCGGGTGGAATTGAGTTGGCCAAGTGGGTGCGTGAAAGTGGTTGGAGCACTTATTCAAAATTCCTCCTGACCCACCCCAACGATGCGGTCAAGATTGCAACCGATCAGAATTACTCCGCACTGAATGCTGGGCCTTATGACCTGCTTCCGACCAATGCCGTGATGCTGCTTCCCGATTGGCTGTGGGGCGGCTGGCAATGGTTTGCAATTCCAAGCATCACCCTTGCTGCGGTGCTTGGGTTAACGCGTCGGCTTGACCGTTCCCTTGTGAAGATGCTGCTTGCGATGCTGGTTTGTGTGCCGTGGTTCTTCCTTGTCATCCATGCAGCGGGGATGGAGCATCCACGGCACGCATTTGGCGTTGCGGTGACTGTGCGGTTGTTCGGATTTGCCTTTATTGTCTATGCCGTTGAACGGTTGCTCGAGTTGCATCGTTCGGCCAAGGAGCCTCATGACCAACTCGTCTAACTCGTCCAGCAAAGTACGCATGGTCGTTCCTTGCTACAACGAAGCTGAACGCTGGCCAGCCGAGTACTGGGCAGAGCTCACGGCTGACCCCAGTGTTGAGTGGGTGTTTGTGGATGATGGCTCGGTGGATGCAACTCGCTCGATACTTGATGGCATTGCAACGCAGTCCAACTGTTCGGTCATCACTCATTCAAAGAACAAAGGCAAGGGTGAAGCCGTTCGCACAGGTCTTAATCATGTGTTGGCCGATGGCGCAGAAGACTTGATAGTTGGATTTGTGGATTGTGATGGTTCCTTCACGGTCTATGACGTTCAGCGTTTTATCCGACTAGCGACTGACGGTGTTTTGCGCGACAAATTTGATGCAGTTTGGTCTGCGCGCGTGCCGCTCAGTGGTCGCGAGATCTCCCGCAGCACCACGCGCAGCATTGCTGGTCGCATCATTCGCCGCGTGCTTCGGTTTGCGTATCCGGCGCTGCCTTTTGATACCCAGGTGGGTTTCAAATTGTTCTTTGCCGATCCAGAACTGGCCGCCTGTTTACAGGAGCCTTTCAGTACGCGTTGGTTCTTCGATGTGGAGATGCTCATCCGTTGGAGCCGTCATGCGGGGTCAACAATGAGAGTGTGGGAAGAGCCCTTGATGTCGTGTCTTGATGTGCCCCGAGGCGCGATCAATGTGCGCCAGTACCGCAGAATTATTGGCGAACTGTTCACTGTCGTTCGCACAGCCAAGCACAAGTAATCTCCTTTAGGTGGGGATTGATTTCGAACTCAAAGGCAAAAAAGTTTTAGTCACTGGTGCTGGCCAAGGTGTCGGTAAAGGAATAGCCCAGTTGCTAGCTGACGCTGGTGCAACCGTTGTAGTCAATGACTTTGTTGGCGAACGCGCAGAAGAAGTTGTCGATGAGATAAAGAAAGCTGGTGGTGATGCGAAGGCTGCACCATTTGATGTCACCGATATCGCTGCAGTAACGGTCGCCATTAAGGCTGTGGGTGGTGTTGACGTTCTGATCAACAATGCGGGAAATGCAGGGTCAGAGCAGGGCTTTGGAAATATTGCACGGTTTCACGACACGGATCCCGCAGAGTGGAACAAGTATTTCGCGGTGAACACATTTGGAGTGATGAACTGCGTGCATGCGGCACTGCCTGCAATGATCGCTGCCCAATGGGGTCGCATTGTCACCATCATCAGTGACGCAGGACGCAACGGTGAGCCACAGATGGCGGCATATGGAGCAGCAAAGGCGGGTGCTGCAGGGTTCATGAGATGTATTGCGCGTGAAGTTGGACGCCACAACATCACTGTTAACTCGATTTCATTAGGCACAATGCGCACTCCAATGACTGAGGGTCGTTGGACTAACCCTGATTTTGAAGCGATGAACAAAGCGGCACTTTCGTCGTACGTGATTCGTCGTCCGGGGTTACCAGAAGATGTTGCTTGGATGGTCGCAAATCTCGTTAGCCCACGCGCTTCATGGGTAACCGGTCAGACAATCCCCGTGAACGGTGGCTACAACTTCGCGTTGT
>JAFMEI010000083.1 GCA_017856815.1 Ilumatobacteraceae bacterium | reverse complement strand
TTTGAGGCATCGGCCACGATTGACCAAAACGCGCTAAAGGAATTCCTCGGCGCATCACTTCCAGGATTTTCAATTCCAAAGAAACTCAACCAAGTTGAGAATCTGCCGCGAACCCCAAGTGGAAAAATCGATCGTCGTGCGCTTTCGATCTAGACGACTCCAGCGCCACCGTCAATAACAAAGGTTTCACCCGTGATCCACGATGCTGAGTCCGACACCAAAAATGTGGCGAGCTTGGCAATGTCTTCGGGCAAGCCCAATCGCTTGGTCGGCAACTCGGCGGCGAGTCGCTCACCAAAACTGTTTACGAGCACTTCGGCAAAATCTGTTTGCACTAGACCAGGCGCAATTCCAATCACTCGTGAGGTGCCGAGTTCGCCCGCCAATTGACGCGTGAGATGAATTAACGCGGCTTTCGTGAGGTTGTAAGGCCCAAGACCAATTTCGGCACGAAGTCCACCAACCGAAGCGATATTCAAAATCACTCCGGGGTGTTGTTTCATCGATGCTTCCCAGGCGGCCTGAATCCAGAACAACGGACCCCGCAAGTTCACTTGGAAGGTCTTGTCGTACTGACTCTCTGTTACGCCAAGGGTCGGCCCAAAATATGGATTAGTTGCGGCATTGTTTACGAGAATGTCAATTGGCCCGAAGGTCTTCAGAGTGTGCTCAACACACGCGCGGCCCGCATCTGTATCCCCTGCATTTGCTGCATAAACACTTGCCACACCACCGGCGGCTTCAATTTCAGCCTTCACGACCTCAAGGTCCGCCTGTTTGCGCGACGACAGAACGACTTTGGCTCCACTTGCTGCGAACTCATTGGCAATTGCGCGGCCAATGCCCCGTGACGCCCCTGTTACGAGAGCAACTTTTCCATCAAGACGAACTTCCATCTCCCCTACCTTTCAATCACTTCGGCAACGATGCGAACTTTGCGGATTCGTCGGCCATCAACTTCATGGGCAACAAACTTCCAACCATCCAAAAGAACAGACTCTCCAACCTCTGGCACGTGCTCAAGTGTGCCAAAAATGAATCCCCCGACCGTATCCCACTCCTCATCGGGAATGTTCACTGCCAATAGCTCATTGATGTCCGCCACGCTCACAGAACCTTCGACAAGGTATTCACCGTTTGCAAGGTGTTCGATCTCGGCATCCTCGGTGTCGTGCTCATCGACAATCTCGCCAACCAACTCCTCGAGACAGTCTTCAAGAGTCACCATTCCAGCGATGCTCCCGTATTCGTCGGCAACGATTGCAAGGTGAAACTTCTCGGCCTGCATTTCTCGCATTAGTCGGGCGACTGGTTTGTTTTCAGGAATGACCCGTACTTGCCGCACCAAGGTCATCACGGTTTGCACGCCTAAACCTTGACGTTCGGCACGCATGAGATCTTTTGCATAAAGAACGCCAACAACGTCATCTTGGTCGTTTTCGGCATTCAGTACCGGCATGCGGCTAAATCCCTCGTTGATAGCCACATCAAGTGCGCTACTTACAGTGGCGTCGCTACTCACAGTGACCATGTCTGGGCTTGGAACCATAATCTCGCGCACGACGGTGTCACCGAACTCGATAATTGACTCAATCAGCTGCCGCTCTTCTTGCTCAATGACTTCGTCATCAGCCGCCACTTCCACGATGCCGAGCAATTCCTGTTCGCTTACGAACGGGCCTTCTTGAAGCCCTTTGCCGCGGACGATCACGTTCGTGAGTTTGATCAAACCGGTGGCGATCACACGAAGTGGTGGGAACGCAACAAGCGCAAGTGTTGGACGTGAAGTCAAAAGTGATGCGCGCTCAGGGTAGAGCACTGCATACGTTTTTGGCACAGCTTCTGCGAGGACGTAAAAGACAAGAACGTTTAGAACAACACCGATGATTACGCCAGGCGCTCCAAACAGACGACCCGCCACAACACCTGTCAAAGTGGCCTGAACGGTTTGACAGATGTTCACCGATAGCAACAAAGGATTAACCCAGTGGGCAGGATCCGAAACCAACCGTAAGAGTGCTGGGCCACCTTTGGCTCCACGCTCGGCGATTGCTGAAGCCTTGGGTTTAGAAATTCGCGACAGTCCCATTTCGGCAACCGACATGAAGATGAGAAGTACGAGCAGCACCAAGATCGTGATGATCATTGCGATGTCGCCCGCAGTTGGGCTAGCGGCAAACATCAATTAATCAGTGTCCTCGGGGTGGTCTTGTCGAAAGTTTGGAGGCGCGTCACCCATCCAGTGACTAGCGACGAGGATCTCGCGCTCACGCCTCTGCATTGTTTCACGCTGATCCTGCTCCATGTGGTCGTGCCCCATGACGTGGAGAACCCCATGCACCAACAGTAATGCGATTTCATCATCCAACGTGCCTGCGTGCGATGAAAACTGCCTTTGCGCCACAGCCGGACACACGATTACGTCGCCAAGCAGCAAGGGCAAGTCAGAGAAATCGGTTTCTGGCCGATCAGGACCTCTGGAAAATGAACCCGGACCATTGTTGGGCTCGGCCTCCACCGCATCAATTGGAAACGCCAGCACATCGGTGGGGCCGGTCTTACCCATGTAGCGAGAGTTGAGTTCAGCCATGTGATCGTCGTCAACGAAAACCACAGTGAGTTCAGCTTGACCCGACACACCTTCGGCCCGCAATGCAGCCAAAGCGAGTCTGCGCCATCGCTCAAGGTCAAGAGCGACGTCAGCTTGTTCATCAACACAGAAGACCTCGACATCGCCGTCTCCGCCTTTGCGTCGTCGTCTGCCAAGACCAGGCATTCGATTAGCCATCGGTTGCCTCTGCCGCTGGTCGTGCCGGCTGTGAGTTGCGGTCATATGCCGCGACAATGTCAGCAACTATGCGGTGTCTCACGACATCACCAGCACCTAAGTGGACAAACGTGAGCCCATCAATACCGGTAAGCACGCGTTCTAGACCGCGCAGCGCGCTTCGTGCTCCCGGCACATCAACTTGAGTGGTGTCACCGGTGATGACACACCGTGACCCGAACCCAATTCTGGTGAGAAACATCTTCATCTGTTCAGGTGATGCATTCTGCGCCTCATCCAAGATGATGAATGAGTTATTCAAGGTGCGACCACGCATGAACGCCAATGGCGCAACTTCAATAACGCCGCGTTCAATGTATTTCTGGATCACTTCGGGATCGATCATGTCCTGCAGGGCATCAAACAGTGGACGCAGATACGGATCCACTTTGGCCATCAAGTCGCCCGGCAAAAATCCCAGCCTCTCTCCGGCCTCAACTGCGGGCCGCGTGAGAATAATTCTTTGCACTTGCTTTGATTGAAGTGCTTGAACTGCGCATGCGACTGCCAGCCAACTTTTGCCAGTGCCTGCGGGCCCAAGACCAAACGTAATTACGTTTTCTCGAATCGCATCGACATAGCGCTTCTGCCCGGCGGTCTTGGGTCGCACAGCGCGGCCTTTACTTGGCCTCACGATGTCATCAGTCAGAACTGCACTGGGGCGTTGATCGGAATTGACCATGTCGATTGCGCGTTGCACCACCACTGCATCAAGTGGAGCCCCTCGCTGAAGCAACGCAACGAGTTCTTCAAAAAGGCCCGCCACTTTTCCAACTTCCGCGCCATTGATTGACACTTCGTTTCCGCGAACATGAATGTTGGTATTTGGAAACGTGCGCTCAATCTGGCGCACGTACTCATCGCGGGGGCCAAGCAGTGTTGGCATCAGATGTGTTCCGGGAACGACGACTACCGCCGTGGCAGAGTCAGGCATTTAGAAAGTGCGTTCTAGCGACGCGCGTCGACGTTGAGAGCGTCCGGTGCTCGTTCATCGTCCACAACGCTAGTCGGCGCAGCCGAAATCGCACCCGAAAAATCGACCGCAAAGTATCTCTGTGTACTCAGGGGGACCAGATCGGCTTCCCCAACCGAGCGCGCTAGGCGAATCATCAGCTCAGCCGCCCCGCCCTCATCATTGGGCTGGTTAACTTCGGGCACGTCAAATACGAGCAAGGCGCCGTCTGCGGCCTCAACTGCGAGTGCCTGTTTGGCCAGTGTGGTAATTGCCGCTGAAGCAACATAAGAAGGGTGAATGGTCACCCAAACCACATAATGAACCTGCCCTGCGGAGTAGCGCTCTGGAAAGTGGGTTTTGAAATAACGCTCCGATAACCACCTAGTGCGGTTCACATCGGTCGATATCAGCGCCAGCCCAACGGGGCGGTCTTCGTCCCAGACGACCCAAACGCGATTTGTGTGGTCGGCGAGTTGGTCAGCGAACTCAAGCCGATCGAGCATCTCATGAGTAACCGTGGCCTCGGCCGTGCGAATGTAGGCGCGTTCATAGACAGACCACAGGGAATCGACAAGTGGCTTGTCAACAATGTGTGAGTGTCGGGTGACGTACATGGGCGGCTTTCTACACGTGAAGTGGCACTCCGCTTGTAATAAAGGCTAACGGGTCACGCACCGCAAAAGGTGTCATCTAGTACCGTAAAAACGTGTCGCAGCAAGGGTTTTCGCGTGTCTCCTGGCTGATGGTTCTGGCAGGTGCACTCTTGGCAGTCGTACACATGGCGATTCCTTCAGCCACCGTTAGCGATGCGCTTTATCTTGCGAGCACAGTTTTCTTTGGTGTCGCGTTGCTCATATCGGCCACAATCCATAAACCAGATCGACGCATTTGGCCCGTGGTTTTGGTTGTCGCACTGTGCTCAGTCGCTGGACAAGTTGCCGGGAACAACACAGCCCCGAATGAATCCATGCGAGCTGTCTCGGAGTTGCTCTTTTTTGCCACACAACTTGCGTTGGTAATCGGGCTACTCGTGGTCGTCAAGCGACGCGGCACCCATGAGGTGTCGAGTGTTCTTGGTGACTCCGTGATCGTGGCAATAGGTGTCTGGCTAACCGTTTGGATTTCATTACTGCAACCGTCTCTTGACGTCACAGGTGAAACCTCAACTGTCACAATTCTGCGAGGCATGACCACGGGTGCATCCGCAGTTGTAGTCCTGCTTCTCGCCTATCTCCTCTTTGCCGATGCAGTTCGCACACCTGCCGTCACACTTCTCTCGGCCGCAATCGGGCTTTCATTGCTTGGCGATCTCCTCTACGCCATCAATACATCAGGGCATGTTGAGATAGCGCAACACTTTGCATATGCCCCCTACGTGATGTGCTACTTCGTTGGTGCTGCAGCTTTCATGCATCCATCAATCAGCCAGTTGACTGACCATGGGACTATTCGTAGTTCCCACAACCTCTTAGGAAGACTTGTCGTCACAACGTCAGCACTTGTGGTGCCAGTCATTTTCCTCTCAGTCACCAATCCCGAGTCGACCTCAGACAGAGTTGTCCGCACAATTTCCATCGCAGTTCTTGCCACCACGGTGATGTTCCGAGTTGTTCAGGCGGTGCGATCAAATGCGGCATCGCAGGCGGCCCTTGTCCGCACCGCTAAAACCGATGCCTTGACTGGGCTCCCAAATCGACCCCTGGTCATTGAGTATCTGGCAGAGGCGCTACAAAGTGCATGGAAATCCAGTAGACGCCCAACCGTGCTGTTCATCGACGTTGACCGATTCAAAGCGATCAATGACAGCCTCGGACACGCAACTGGTGACGACGTATTGATGAGTGTTGCTTCTCGACTGCGCAATGCAGTCCCGGACCGTGCGATAGTTGGACGCATCGCGGGAGATGAGTTTGTAGTGCTTGATTCAGGCACACACAGTGTCGCTGATGCAATGATGCTGGCAGATCATGTTCTCAATGCGTTCAAAGAGCCACTTGCCGTGGACCAAGGTGACGTCTTTGTTTCGGCGTCAATTGGGGTTGCTGTTGCGAGCAAGGGACAAATGATTACTCCAGACGAATTGCTACGCAACGCGGACACAGCGATGTACAGGGCCAAACATGCCGGACGCAATTGTGTGGCCCTGTTTGACGAATCGATGCTTGAACGCGTCACACAACGCCTCGCCGTAGAAACTGCTCTCTATCGTGCTCTCGAACGCGAAGAACTCGAACTCTTCCATCAGCCGATTATTGACATCACTCTCGGCGATGTCGTGGGCTTCGAAGCCCTAATGCGGTGGGAGCGTGAGGACGGCACGATGGTCTCCCCTGCCGAGTTCATTCCAATTGCGGAAGAGACCGGCACCATTGTCCCAATTGGCGCTTGGGCGTTACTTGAGGCACTCTCACACTTACGTGGATGGATAGACGACGGTGTTTGCAGCAAGGATGCGACCATGAGCGTCAATGTCTCCCCGAAACAACTTCATGACCCCAACTTTTTTGCAATTGTCAATGAGGCGCTGATGCGCTCTCGTGTGCGTGCCGATCAGTTGTGGCTCGAAGTGACAGAGAGTGTCATGATCACAGAGCCTGAAATTGCGCTCGCCTCGCTTACCAAACTGAGTGAAATCGGTGTGCGCGTGGCAATTGACGACTTTGGTACTGGATACTCGTCGTTGTCGCTTTTGCAGAAATTTCCGATTCATCGAATCAAGATTGATCGCTCGTTTGTCAGCGGTGTAGCCGACGATTCGAGTGCTCGTTCACTCGCGCGCACGATTCTTGCCATGAGTAGTTCCCTCGGGATGGACACGGTTGCCGAAGGCGTAGAGAGTCTCCGCCAGCTCCAAACCCTGAGTGCGCTCGGGTGCGCCAAAGCACAAGGGTTCCTGATCAGTCATCCAGTCCCAGTGCACGCAATGCGAGCAACAATCGCTGCGCTGAACGACATCTCAAATTGGCCTCAAATTCGCCGTTAGAAAAGACCAGTCATCGACTCACGAACCGACGCAGTCTTCTTTTGATACCACTTTGGATAGTCCTCAAACTTCCACCAAATGAGCGCAGCCTGTTATTCAGTTCCTGAGCTGCTGCAACTTCCGCCTCTAGATCACGCAAGATCTGCTTTCTGGCTTGACGCTGAGCCGCCATCGAAAGTCTGAAGCTGTCACGTTCCCGAAGCAATCCAAGCGCACCAAAGAGTCCAGCGTGAAGTACCTGCCAGTCTTCGGGCTCCTTGAAGTCAGGGACGACATCAGACTTCGACTGCAACGACTGCAAATCGCCCACAACGTGATACTCGGCATTTTCAATTGTTTTGATGATCGCAGACGATTGTTTTATGAACCATGGTTGAGACTCAATTGGGCAACCTATGGGTTGATCCTGGTAATTCACTAGGACACGCAAAACCAATCTGCGACGAAGACCCTGTCGGCGCAACTCCTGTTTCTTCACGGTGCCAAGATCACTCCCTGCAATGATTCGACGCACAAGTTCAGTAGCGGCATTTCCAATTGATTCGTTGACTACTGCCTGTGAACCCGAAAATGCGATCGGATCAATTCCGATAATCGACGCGAATCGACGCCAAAGTTCGTCTGGCCCCGCTTCCCGATTAGGCACCGTCAATATATGCACTTGGTTCGGAGCTGAATACTTACCCCACCGGCGAGCAATCGCAGCCACATTGTGCCGTTGCCAAAAAAAACCTTGATTCCGATCGACGCTCGCTAATGCGACAAATTCTCGAAAGTGTCGGGCGTTGCCGTTCTTCACACCTTCATGCCATTCCGACGGAACCTGACGAAGGGTATCCCTAGCCGTAACGATGATGTGCTTTTCCTCAGCAATAACCTGCGACCAAAACTTTTCGATGTGTCGCGGCGTTGCAGGGCCGAATAGCTCGCTGCTTACGATCACATCACCCGGCCACGAATTGATCGCCGCCACCAGTTTCTTTAGCGCACCACGCCTATTCCCAGGGTCGTAAGCCTTCTGATTTCGTAACTCCATGGCAGCTGTCCAATGGTCCGCCATTCCATTTAAGGGCAGCAAAACTCCGATCGCTTGCAGAGATTTCTGATGTTCCCAGAGCGTGTTCTGCAGGTAAGTGGTCCCTGATTTAGGTGTACCTACATGCATGAAAAGACGGCGGGCCATTACTTCCCGCTCCGTCTGCTGCGAGC
>JAFMEI010000082.1 GCA_017856815.1 Ilumatobacteraceae bacterium | reverse complement strand
CCAACTGATGCATTCAGATAGGGAAATTCAGAGAGTGCGTCGACAACTGCTCGACTGATGAAAGGCAAGTAAGTAAGGCTGAAACCTTCGGTGGCCTTCCAGTCGTTCTTGACCTTGGTGCGTGCCAGATCAACATTGGCGAAGTCCACTTCTACGACGCTGAATGCATGCGGGCTGACACCTTTTGACATCACCATGTGAGCGCCAGTCAATTGACGGATCTTGGTTAACGGCACTTCCTCGTCACGAGCACCACCAACAACGACTGGACGTGCTGCGGGTGCTTGCGCTGGCGCTTGAGAACTCGCCACTGCCGGCGCAACTGCTGACGGAGCAGGTGTGGCTGCAGGAGCGGGCTGCGATCCACTGCGGTCGATGTAATCAAGCACATCCTCACGAGTGATTCGGCCCCCTGGACCAGAACCCTTAATCAGCGATGGGCTGATCCCGTGCTCGTTAAGGAGGCGTCGCACCACGGGTGATAACAAGATCCCGGCGTTGTTACCCGATACCGGAGCCGGTGCAGGAGCGGCAACCGGAGCGGGTGCAGGTGCAGGTGCGGGTGCAGGTGCGGGTGCTGGCGCGGGAGCCTCAACCACTGGAGCTGGCGCGGGAACCTCAACCACAGGTGCGGGCGCAGGAGCCTCAACCACAGGTGCGGGCGCAGGTGCTGGAGCAACAACTGCGGCACCTGAAGCTCCAACGACTGCGATGACGCTTCCGACCGGAACTGTGTCACCTTCACCGACGCGGATTTCGGTCAATACACCCGCCACTGGCGAGGGCACTTCTGTATCAACTTTGTCAGTTGAAACTTCAAACAGTGGTTCGTCTGCGGCCACTGAATCGCCAACTTTTTTGAACCAGCGTGTGATGGTTCCTTCGGTAACGGTTTCACCTAACTGCGGAAGTGATACTTCAGCCATTTTTGCGTCCTTCTTCTACTAAAGAGAACTTCGCCCTGTCACGAATTATTCCCACGAGAATTTTCACAGTGTCCAACTTAGGCGTTGATGCTGCGCCCTGTCAGCGAAAGTACGGTTTCGCCGAACAATTCCGACAAGCTCGGGTGTGGCTGGAAGAACTCAGCGATTTCTTCGACAGTGGCTTCCCAATTGACCGCAAGGTAACCGCCTGAAAGTTGTTCGGTGACCCAGGGGCCAACCATGTGCACCCCGACTACCTGTCCCGCCTTGCCAGCGCGGTCTTTCTTGGCAATTACCTTCACTAAACCATCTGGCTCGCCAAGAATCATCGCTCTGCTGTTAGCGCGAAACTGATGCTTGGCCACCACTACGTCGAGACCTGCAGCTTTTGCTGATTCTTCTGAGTGCCCGGACCACGCAACTTCAGGATGGCAATAAATGGCCCACGGAACGCGGTCATACATCACCGGCGCAACTCGCTCGCCGAGGATCTGCTTCACTGCAACAACTGCTTCGGCATACGCAACGTGTGCAAGTTGTGGCGTATTGATCAGGTCACCGATTGCATAGACACCAGATTCGCCAGTGCGACAAAACTCGTCGGCTTCAACGAATCCACGATCAGCGACCTTGACTCCGGTGCCTTCAAGCCCGAGTTGATCTGCGAATGGACGCCGACCAACAGAGACGATCACAGCATCAACTTCGAGATTCTCGCCGTCACCGAAATGCACCACCGTGCCACCCGAAGCATTTGGGGTGTGTCCACTGACTGAAACTCCGGTCTTGATGTCAATGTTCTTCTTCTTGAAACTTTTCACCACAACATTGGCGACGTCGGTATCAAGACCAGGCAGAATCTTTGGCAGTCCCTCAAGAATGGTGACCGCAGCGCCAAGATCAGCAAATGCGGAGGCAAATTCACATCCAATTGCACCGCCACCGATCACTGCGATTCGTGCGGGAACCCGATCAAGCATGAGCACCTCATCTGAGGTCATGATTGGCCCACCGGGCACAAAGCCAGGAATCGAACGCGGCACCGAACCCGCTGCCAAGATCACATTGCGACCAACAATCTCCGTCGTGGATGAGTCACTTCCCTTCACGGTTACGGTGCGATTGGCGCCAAGCGAACCCGTACCGAGGAGATAGGTGACTTTCTTGGACTTGGTCAGACCCGTAAGACCCTTCACGAGTCCATCAACAATTCCTTGCTTGCGTTTTTGTGCAACCGCGAAGTCAACGCTTTGAAATGTGGCGTTGATACCGAAGTCAGACGAATGGTGAACATGGCGATTCACCGCTGCCGTTTCCAAAAAAGCCTTTGCCGGGATGCACCCACGGTTGAGGCAAGTTCCGCCGATGGTGTCTTTTTCGACGAGGGCAACTTTGAGTCCGGCCGAAGCACCATAGAAAGCAGCGGCATAACCACCGGGACCGCCACCGATCACCACAAGATCGAACTGATCAGCCGTAAGCCACCTCCGTAAACAGGCTGGAAAATCCAGCAACATTTCGTTCTGCGAACCAGTTCAACGCTAGCCCCCGAAGGCTTGGGAACAGTAAGTGTGGGGCGCTCAGATTTACTCAGCCCAGTTGCGTTGTTCCCCAGCGCGCGCGTATGCCACCGTGACGCCAGCGCCTAATGCATCAAAGACCACACTGCAGCGTTGCGTCACAACGGTGGTTGCACCACACATGTCATCTTCCATTCCTACAACTGGCTCAAAGAGCTTGCCGTCGGCGAGCAGCCGCCATTGGAAGCCACCATCAGGGTCAGCAACACCGCCCATCTCAACTGTGACAATTGTCTGGGTTTCTGTCTCGCGGATTTCAATCACTGAAACTGTCATTTCGCCGACGGTTGCCGATTCGCCAAACTTAAGAATCGGTACGGCTGAATCATCACCGCCAACCTGAATCAACTTTGCAACGCCAGCAATGACCACTGCCACCAGACATGCCATTGCCAGCGCAATCAATTTTCGTGTGCTCACAGTGAATTAAGCCTAGGCAAGATGATGTTTGTTTGCCCCACGGCTAATCTTCGGCCATGGGAGTTTTTAAGCGCAAGCATGAGGAGTCGTCGGATTTGACCGATCTGAACACCGAGCGCCTTCGTGACAAATTCGAAGTGCTGGATGTGGTGCGTATGAATTTGGTTGTCGATCGAACACCCGTGAGAGTCGCAGGTGAAGTCAAGCGAACTGTTGTTGCCCCACGCTCGGGCATACCGACCCTTGAAGTTGTGCTTAGTGATGGTCACGGTGAGGTGACCGCAGTCTTTAGTGGACGACGCTCCATCCCCGGGGTGATCAATGGTCGTTGCCTGGCACTCGAGGGTGTAGCGCGTCCTGACAAAGGACGCCACATCATGATGAACCCGGTTTATACGATCTTGCCGAGCTGAGCGGCAAGGTTGCGTTCAGCCGCCGATAAGGATTCGGCGCACATCCTCTTCGGATTCTTCGTTAACAAGAACCATTACTTCGTCACCAGCGCGCAAGACCGAATCTTCACGTGGAACCATCACCCGCTCTTCGCGAACCACGGCCACGATGCTTGAATCACGAGGAATGTGGAGTTCGCCAATTTCTTTGTTGACCGCAGGAGATGATTCAGAGAGTGTCACCTCATCAAGTTTCACCTTGCCACCTTTGATCGACAGCAGTCGTACAAGGGTGCCAACGGTTACCGCTTCCTGTACGAGGCCGGTAAGCAGATGTGGCGTACTAACAGCAACGTCTACCCCCCACATCTCGTTGAACATCCACTCGTTCTTTGGGTTGTTCACGCGTGCAATTACACGCGGCGCGCCAAACTCCTGCTTGCACAAAAGTGAAACGACGAGGTTGTCCTCGTCATCACCCGTAACCGCTGCAACAACATCAACTTCCGCAACTCCAGTATCACCGAGTGCACCGACTTCGCACGCATCACCCATAACCCAGGTGACACCATGTGATGCGTCTACTTCTTTGTACTTTGCGACTACCGCACGATCATTGTCAATGATGGTCACAGCGTGTCCACCAGCAGCGAGTTGTTCAGCCATAAATCGGCCAACACTGCCTCCACCAGCAATCAAAACTTTCATCAGTGGTCACCTCCGACAGAGCGCTCCAACGTTTCAGTTAGACCAGCCACCGCTGAACTTGGAACGGCGAGATAAACGATGTCTCCCTGTTGAGCCATAAGTGATGGGGTTGGAAGCATTGACTCCCCCAGCCGCGATACGGCAACCACTCGAATTCCCAGGGACTCGAGTTCGAGAACCGGCTTTCCAGCCCACCGTGACGGCAAGGTGCGTTCCACCAGTGACACCTTGGCGCTCGGGTCAATCCATTCTGTTGAATGTTGCTCAGGCAACATACGCCGCAACACGCGCTCGGTAGTCCACGAAACGGTGGCGACAGTAGCGATGCCCAAGCGCTGGTAAATGGCGGCACGACGCGGATCATAAATGCGCGCGACAACGCGTTCGATTCCAAAGTTCTCCCGTGCAACACGTGCCACCAGAATGTTTGAGTTGTCGCCGTTAGTTACTGCAGCGAGTGCTTCTGCGCGCTCAATGCCAGCAGACAAAAGAACATCGCGGTCAAATCCGATTCCTGAGATGGTCTGCCCTTTGAAGTCGGGGCCAAGGCGCTGGAAAGCATCCGACTTACGGTCAACAACTGCAACGGTATGCCCAGACTCTTCCAACTGGCGCGCGAGGGACGATCCGACCCTTCCGCAACCAACTATTACTACATGCACAGTTACTCCCTGCATCCAAGCCTTTGGGCTCCGTTGTCATCGTAGGACTGGGGGCTAGAGGGTCTCCTAATCGGGTCAATCCGTGTACCAAATCGGACAGCACTTACCGACTGTGCAAGGCTTACAAACGCATGGCTAACAGGTTCAAGAAGTTCTTGATCGGCAATCCGATCGCCAGTTCCGAGGAGCAACATCAGCGACTCTCCAAGAAGGTGGCGCTGCCAGTTTTTGCCAGTGACGCCATTTCTTCCACCGCGTATGCGACAGAAGAAATTCTGATCGTGTTCCTGTCAGCAGCGGCAGCCGGTGCTGCGGCCTATTCCAAGCTTGTGCCGTTGGCGATCATGGTTGTGATTCTGCTTGCCATCGTGGTCAGTAGTTATCGCCAAACAATTTATGCCTACCCAAACGGTGGTGGTTCCTATGTGGTCTCAAAGGAGAACCTTGGCGAGATGCCTTCACTCGTAGCCGGCGGATCGCTATTGGTCGACTACATACTCACAGTTGCCGTGTCCGTTGCGGGTGGAAGCGCCGCAATAATTTCTGCCTTCAACGGCCTAGCCGACTACCGAGTTGAATTATGCGTTGGATTTATCATCATCATGACTCTCGCCAACTTGCGCGGCGTGAAGGAGTCTGGTGCGCTTTTTGCACCACCCACTTATCTATATGTCGGCTCTTTAGTGACTCTGATCGTTGTTGGTCTGTACCGCGTGTATGTCCAAGACTTACCGCCAATCGAACATGTTGGTGAGGCTAAAGAACTCATCGAACAGCAGGGTGCAATAACCCTCTTTTTCTTCTTAAAGGCATTCGCATCCGGAGCAGTTGCCCTCACTGGCGTCGAAGCCGTTTCAAACGGCGTTCCCGCTTTCCAAAAACCGGAGTCCAAGAATGCCTCAAACACCTTGATCATGATGGCAGTAATTCTTGGCACCTGTTTCTTTGGCATCAGCATGCTTGCCAAAGAGCTTGAACCCGTGAAGGACCACGAAGGACTGATCAACGACACCGTGCTTGCACAAATGGCCGAGCATGTGTACGGCGGGCGCAATGTCATGTTCTTCATCACACAATTCGCAACGTTTGCGATTTTGATCCTCGCTGCCAACACCGCATATGCCGACTATCCGCGATTGTCATCAATTATCGCCAAAGACAATTACCTTCCACGTCAATTCGCAAACCGCGGTACGAAACTCGTTTTTTCAAATGGAATCATCTTCCTAGCAACAATGGCAATTGTTCTCATCGTTGCTTTTGGTGGCAAAGTGACGGCGTTGATTCCGCTCTACGCCATCGGCGTATTCACTGGCTTCACATTGAGTCAAACCGGTATGTGCGTCCACCATTGGCGACATCGCGGAGCGCGTTGGCGATTCCATATGGCCATTAACTCTGTTGGCGCTATTACAACTTTTTTTGTAGCGGGCGTCGTGATCGTAACCAAATTCACTGATGGTGCATGGTTGCCGGTAATCGTGATTCCTCTTTTGGTGATCATTTTTAAATCAATCAAGCGTCACTACTCGAAAGTGCGGACCGCGGTAGCTGTTGAGCCTGGATACAAGGTGGCTCGCAAAACACACCTAGTAATTGTTTTGGTTGGTGCAATGAACCGTGGCACCCTCAACGCAATTGCTTATGCAAAGAGCCTCGCTCCCGATCGCCTCATCGCCTTGACCGTTGCCCACGACGACGAAGAAGCAGAACACATTGCTCAGCAATGGATTGACTATGGGATGACAGTGAAACTCGACATCATCCACTCACCATTCCGTGAACTCTCGGGTGTGATCATGAATCGCATCGACGAACTCGATGCAGAAGACGCCGATGACATAGTTACTGTTGTAATTCCAGAGTTTGTGACTGACCTTCGTACACAGTGGTTGCACAACAACTCCGCCTTTACGCTTAAGGCAAAACTCCTCTACCGCCCGAACACGGTTGTTACTTCCGTGCCCGTGGTGGTTGACTGACCAGATGAACATCGTTATCTCTGGCGCCTCTGGGCTCATCGGCACCGCTCTCGTTGCGCAGCTCAAATCCGAAGGCCATCAGGTTTTTCCGTTGGTTAGGCGCACCGCAAAGACCGGCGAAATTTACTGGAATCCCGCAACAGAAACCATTGACGCCGAAGCATTGGCAGCTGCACAACCCGAAGCCGTGATACACCTCGCAGGAGCCGGCATTGGCGATAAGCGCTGGAGCGATAAGTACAAGCAGGAAATTCTTGAGTCACGTGTCAAAGGCACTCAGGTGCTGGCACGTGCCATTGCTGGTTTGGCAGTAAAGCCACGCGTGTTTTTGTCGGGCTCAGCAATCGGGGTTTATGGGCCCCGCGGTGATGAGGTAGTCGATGAATCAACTACACCTGCAACAAACTTCTTGGCGAAGGTCTGCACTGAATGGGAGGCCGCTGCAAAACCTGCACTTGACGCTGGTATTCGTACGGTTTTTCTCCGCACTGGAATTGTTCTTTCTCGTAATGGTGGGGCACTCGGAAAACAACTCCTGATTTTCAAACTTGGACTCGGGGGCAAACTCGGTAAAGGCACCCAGTATCAGAGCTGGATCAGCATTGACGATGAAGTCGGTGCGATTGTTCATCTTTTGACCACCGATGTATCGGGTGCCGTAAATCTCACCGCCCCTGGCGCGGTGACACAAGCCGAGTTCGCAAAGACACTTGCGCGTACTCTGCGCCGACCCGCGTTCCTGCCGATCCCATCATTCGGACCCAAGTTGCTACTTGGTAGCGAACTCGCAGATGCGCTTTTGTTCACGGGTCAGCGTGTAGCACCAAATGCTTTGCTTGCTTCTGGTTACGGATTTCGTCACGCGACTTTGGATCGGGCGCTCGCGGATATTCTCAAGAAGTGAGTCACCCAGAGGTCGTCATCGTGGGAGCCGGTCTTGCCGGGCTTTCATGTGCGGCGTATCTACATCGCGCTGGTTTGACCGTGTCAGTGCTGGAGGCTTCTGATGGTGTCGGTGGTCGCGTGCGCTCGGACCGCGTAGACGGATTTACTCTCGATCGCGGATTCCAAGTTGTTCTCACTGATTATCCAGAGTTAAAGAGTCAGTTCGACCTGAACGCACTTGACATCAAGACCTTTGAACCAGGCGCTTCGGTGCGCATTAACGGCAGTGAACACGTAATCGGGGATCCACTGCGCAAGCCGCTCACTCTGGCTTCCACCCTTACTGCTCCAGTCGGGGGCTTTTCCGACAAGTTAAGAATCGCAGCTCTGCGCCTCAAGGTGCAGAGCCGCTCAGCACCGCGACTCCTCCGCGGCAAAGACATCTCCACCGCCGAGGCTTTGCGAAAAATGCATTTCTCCGGCGAATTTGTTGAGTCATTCTTTCGACCCCTA
>JAFMEI010000081.1 GCA_017856815.1 Ilumatobacteraceae bacterium | reverse complement strand
CCCCACTTTTCGAGGCCCTCTTTGGCAGCGTCAAGCACACGTTGTTCAGTTGCCCGAAAGTCCCCTGTTTCCCCTGTGACACCCATCACGTGAGACATTAAGACGCAAAGTGTCTCATTGTCAACCCCCAGATTTGTTTGCCGCCCGTGTGGATTCAAGTTCAGTAAATTGCTACCTTTCGGGCGGGTTTTTAACCGAATTCCCGCTCACACCGAAAGGAATCACCAATGCGTCGACTCGCAGTTATTTTTGCGGCCGCTTCATCTCTTGCTCTCTTCGCCTGCAGCGACGACAGCGATTCAGACACCACCTCCGAGGCCTCAAGTGAAGCCGGTGCGGGCAACGAGTGCACCGCTGGCAAGACGCTGGAAGATGGTGTTCTCACAATCGCTACTGGTACTCCCGCGTACTCACCTTGGGTGATCGATGATGCGCCAGAAAGCAAAGAGGGTTTTGAAGCAGCAGTTGCTTACGCAGTTGCCGAGGAACTCGGATTCTCTGATGCGAATGTGAAGTGGGTGCGCACTTCTTTTGATGAGGCGATCCAGCCTGGAGCAAAGAATTTCGACTTCAACTTGCAGCAGTACTCGATCACAGACGAGCGCAAAGAAACCGTTTCCTTTAGCGATCCTTACTACACAACCAACCAAGCAATGGTGGGTCTCGAAGGCTCCGCCGCTGCCGGCGTTGGCACACTCGCAGACCTGAAGAGCATCAAATTCGGTGCACAGTCAGGCACCACAAGCCTTGACTTCATCACCGAAGTCATCCAGCCCGACACCGAGCCATATGTTTACGACGACAACGCTGCTGCGAAGGCTGCACTTGAAGCAGGACAGGTGGATGCAATCGTTGTTGACCTACCAACGGCTTTCTACATCGCCGCCGTTGAGATTGAGGGCGCCTCGGTCGTTGGGCAATTCGCGGCTGACTTGAGCGGCCAAGCCGACGAGTTTGGTTTGGTATTTGACCTCGACAATCCACTCGTGGACTGTGTAAACACTGCACTTGCCACCTTGAAAGACGACGGCACGCTGGCGGAAATCGAGAGCACTTGGCTCAATGAAACCGGCGCACCCGTAATCTCGGAGTAGTGACCGAACAACTATCAAAGCGTGCTCGCTACGAGCGGGCACGCAAACGGAAAAGCTTGGTGATAGCCACGGCGAGCACGCTCGCTGTGGCTATCGCTTTGATCATTGCGATTCCAAAAATGCCCCGCTGGGATCGGGTGAAGAAATCCTTCTTCAACGGCGAGGTGCTCGGTGAAACATTCCCGAAGCTGCTTGATGCATTCGTTCTTGATATCAAGATTTTTCTGTGGTCAGTGCCGATCATCCTTTTCATTGCAATGCTGGTGGCAGTAACTCGCAACAGCCGCTCTCCTGCACTGTTTCCACTACGGATCTTGGCGGTTGTCTATGTCGACGTGATGCGCGGTGTTCCGGTATTGCTGTGGATTTACCTGATCGGTTTTGGTGTTCCTGGGCTCGGACTAGAGCGCCCTTGGAATAGCCCACTCTTGTGGGGAAGCGTTGCTCTCGTTCTCACTTATGCCACGTACGTATCTGAGGTCTTCAGAGCCGGCATTGAAAGTGTGCACGAAAGCCAGCGCGCTGCAGCACGCTCACTCGGGCTATCCAATGCCCAAACCATGCGCCACGTAGTTCTCCCCCAGGCCGTGCGACGCGTGATCCCACCCCTCATGAACGACATGGTCAGCCTGCAAAAAGATGTCGCACTTGTAAGTCTCATCGGGCCAATTGAAATTTTGCGCCAAGCAGGCATCGACAAATCAAAGTTTGCGAGCTTTACGCCATATGTTGGCGCAGCCATCATCTTTCTTGCGATCACAATTCCAATGACCCGCACTACAGACTGGCTACTCGAACGCGAACGCCGCCGCACATCTGGAACGAGAGTCTCGTGAACACGCAGAGTTTGATCTCGATGCAGAAGGTCATTAAGAGCTTTGGCACCAACAAGGTTCTGGACTCACTAGATCTAGACATTCAAAAGGGTGAGATTGTCTCCCTGATCGGTCCGAGTGGCTCGGGGAAAAGCACCCTTTTGCGCTGCATCAACCTGCTCGAGCCCATTGATGACGGTGAGATTTGGTTTGGCGGGATTGACATTTCTGTGCCGGGCTATGACCCCAACCCGGTTCGGCGCCGAATCGGCATGGTGTTTCAGTCGTACAACTTGTTTCCGCACATGTCGGTGATGGAAAACATCTGCCTGGCACCGGTGCGGGTGTTGGGTCGCAAAGCAAACGACACCAAGGCTCAGGCACTCGCCCTTCTTGAACAATTCGGATTGGCCGACAAAGCGAAGTCCTACCCAGATCAGCTCTCCGGAGGACAGCAACAACGCGTCGCAATTGTGCGTGCACTGACAATCGAGCCTGAAGTCTTGCTGTTAGATGAGATCACAAGCGCTTTAGACCCTGAACTTGTTGGCGAAGTACTAGATGCTGTTCGCAACCTTCGCAACACGGGCATGACGGTAGTGCTTGCTACTCACGAGATGTCTTTTGCACGCGAGATCTCAGACACTGTTTGCATGCTTGATGGCGGTGTCATCATTGAAAAGGGCTCGCCTGAATCAATGTTCACCAACGCAGCGAATCCACGCACGCGTCAGTTCCTAAGCCGGGTAAGCAGCCGCTGACGCTACCCCTATGAGGGCAATTTGTAGTCGGCGAATTGTTCACGCAATGTTTTTTTCGAGAACTTGCCGACACTGGTCTTTGGCACTTCATCGATGAACACCACATCGTCGGGCATCTGCCACTTGGCCAGACTCGGAGCAATGTGATCCAGCACTTCTTGCTTGGTTAATGACTCCCCATCGCGCACCACGACACAGGCAAGTGGACGTTCACCCCAACGCTCGTGCACAACACCGATAACGGCTGCTTCTTTAACCTTCGGGTGCCCCATCAGTTCATTTTCAATTTCAACTGACGAAATCCATTCCCCACCTGACTTAATCAGGTCTTTCGTGCGGTCCACCAGGCGAATGCGGCCTTTGGGATCAACCACAGCAACGTCACCAGTGCGCAGCCAACCGTCTTCGGTGAAGCTCTCTGATGCACGGTCATCGTTGTAGTAATTCGCCGCGATCCATGGCCCAGCACATTGAAGGTCTCCAGAGGTCTCACCGTCCCAGGGCACCGGCGTGTTGGATTCGGGCACCATTACGCGAGCTTCTACCCCGAATGCGATTTGGCCCACGGTTGTGCGCAGCTCGGCCTGCTCTTCCACCGAGAGTTGGCGGTCTGCTTCGGACATGAAGCAGACCGATGCGATGGGGCTTGTTTCGGTCATTCCCCATGCTTGGGTGATCGGAAGACCAACTTGTTCTCGATAGCCCTCGCTCAGCGCCTTCGGTACAGCAGAACCACCACAGGGAATGGACCGCAGTGCTGAGGTGTCACGACCTTTCAATTCAGGGAGAACCTGCATCCAAATTGTTGGCACGCCCGCAGCCACAGTGACCTTTTCATTCACAATCAGGTCTGCAAGTGCAGGCCCACTCAAATTCGCTCCAGGCATCACGAGAGTAGAACCCGCCGCAACTCCTGCATACGCGAGGCCCCATGCATTGGCATGGAACATCGGCACCACAGGAAGGATCACGTCGCTTTCACGTGCACCGAGACTGTCAACGGTCATTGCACCCATCGTGTGCAAGAAACACGACCGATGACTGTAGACAACCCCCTTTGGATTGCCGGTAGTACCCGATGTGTAACACATCGCAGCTGCTTGATTCTCGTCTTCAACGCTGAACTGCACGGGCTTTGCTCGCGCCAAAAGTTCCTCGTAATCATGTACCTGCACACCGGGCCAATCCGGAAGTGGTTTGCCGTCACTGGTGTCATCCATCACCACGAGATGCTTCACGCACCCAAATGTTGGGAACAACGGTGAAAGCAGGCCCAGAAGTGATTTATCAATGAAGATCACTTCATCATTTGCGTGGTTCACGATGTAAGTGAGCTGTTCGGGGAAAAGCCTGATGTTCAGTGTGTGCAACACGCGCCCAGTACACGGTGCGGCGAAGTAGAGCTCAAGGTGTCGTGAGGTATTCCACGCAAAGGTTGCTACGCGGCCGTCAGCTGAGATACCAAGATCATCCAACACGCCGCCGAGGCGGCGGGTGCGATCTGCCCACTCGCCGTAAGTGATCCGGTGCATCCCAGTTGGATATGAAGTGACCACCTGCTTGTCGCGGTGGTAAAGCTCACCCCGCCCAAATACGTGCACCAGCGTGAGCGGATAATCCTGCATTAATCCCTGCATCTCAATCCTCTTTCCTGACCCCTAAAGCGCCATCTCGGTGAACTAGTTTGCCTGCGTGCGTCGCGCGGTCCTAGCTCTCACCTCAGTGTTATTCATCTCAGGAACCTTAGGTTCAAATATTGGGCCGGCGTTCGTGGACGACCACCCGTTGGCGGTCCTGATTCTCTCCTCGCGGAACCGCAACCTCTTTGGCTCTGTGCCGTACATCGATCTTCCCGTGTATGCAGTCGTTGGATTCCTGCGAATTCTTCTGGCCGCCACAGCCCTCTACTTCGTGGGCCGCTGGTATGGCGACCGAACCGTGACCTGGGTTGAAAACAACGTTGGAGAGCCACCGGTCATTTATAAGTGGATGGAACGCGCCGTTGACCGTGCGGGCTGGCTTGCGGTCTACCTAATGCCGGGCTCAAACGTGGTGTGCTTGCTGGTTGGGCACCGCAAAATGGCACCGCGCACATTCTTTGCTTTTGTCATTCCAGGCATCATCACAAAACTCACGATTCTCTGGATCGGTGGACGCATCTTCGAAGATCAGGTGCGTTCGTTCCTCGACTGGATCGAGGATTACCAGTGGTGGGTGGTGGCTGGGTTGTTTGCACTCAGTGCGCTGCAAATGCGAAAGCGCAACCCAATTCCGCCCGAAACTCTTGAAACAGACGTGAACATTCACGACGCGGAACATCCGCACACTCACGACTAATCAGAGAAAAGCGTCGAGTCCAATCGTTAGACCTTTGTGGTCAGCGATCTTCTTACAGGCCAACACCACTCCAGGCATGAAAGACGAGCGGTCATACGAATCGTGGCGGATTGAAAGCGTTTGACCAGCGGTGCCGAGAATCACTTCTTGGTGCGCAGTCATTCCACGCATACGAACAGCATGCACGCGAATATCTGCTGGGCCCTTACCCCCACGTGCACCTTCGGCCACCACGGTCTTGGTGGGATCTGGCGCCCAGTCCGAACTCGCTGCAGCCATCCTCTTCGCAGTTGCCATTGCAGTGCCAGACGGCGCATCAGCCTTAGCATCGTGATGGAACTCGATGATCTCAGCAGTTTCAAAATATGGCGCAGCTTGTTCTGCAAACTTCATCATCAGTACTGCACCGATGGCAAAATTTGCAGCGATCAAACAGTTACTTGATTGAAACTGCGACTCAAACTGATCCAGGTCTTCATCGCTAAATCCAGTGGTGCCCACCACTGCATGCACACCGTGCAACGCAAGCCACGACAGATTCACGCGTGCTGCTTCAAGGACTGTGAAATCCACAGCAACATGAGCGCCCGAATCAGCAATGGCCTTCAGATCAGCCTGAATCTCAACCCCATTGACTACTTCACCGACGGCGTGCGGATCTACCGCAGCCACAAGCAAAAGATCGGGGTCTGCCGCGACGGCGTCGCACACCGTGCGACCCATGCGACCACCAGCTCCGATTACAGCGACTTTGATTGCCATGAATGCGAAGTTACACCGTGTCGGAACTGATGGAGCGTTGGTATTACTACTGTTCTCGGCTCAGCGATGGCGACGACGGCCACCGGATTCGGGGCCTAGGTCACCTAAATCACTGCTGAGTTCAGCTTCAAACTCGTCTTCGAAGCTGACAGAGATGGTGTCACCGGAATCCTTGGAGGAATCACGATCGTTGCGGTCACGACCGCCGCGATCACCGCGATCATTACGGTCACGATTGCGTCCCCCACGATCGTTGCGGTCACGACCGCCACGATCACCGCGATCATTACGGTCACGATTGCCGCGATCATCGCTGCCTTCGGCGACTGGATATGGCTCGCCATTTTCGTCAAGCGGAGTGAGGCTTACCTTGCCCTTGTCGTCGATGTCATCTACGCGCACTTTGATCGCATCACCAAGTTGCAGTACATCTTCAACATTGTTGATGCGCTTGCCACGGCCGAGCTTTGAGATGTGCACGAGCCCATCGCGACCAGGAAGGATGTTCACGAACGCACCAAACTTGGTGATACTCACAACACGGCCTTCGTAGGTCTCGCCAACTTCAGCAGTCGGTGGGTCAACGATGGCGAGAATGCGTGAACGCGCATCTTCAACCTTGGCGGAGTCCGGTGAGCCGATGGTGATGATTCCAACAGCACCGTCATCGCTGACTGCGATATCGGCACCCGTTTCCTGCTGAATCGTGTTGATGACCTTGCCCTTCGGGCCGATGACTTCACCAACCTTGTCGAGCGGAATATTGAACGACACGATCTTTGGAGCTGTTTCTGCAACTTCAGAGCGCGGAGCCGACAGAGCCTGATTCATGTTCTCCAGGATCTTGAGGCGTGCTTCTTTCGCTTGGTCCAATGCTGCAGCAAGAACGTCGGCTGGAATGCCGTCGATCTTGGTGTCCAACTGCAAAGCAGTAATCGCATCTGCAGTACCGGCAACTTTGAAGTCCATGTCGCCGAATGCGTCCTCGGCTCCGAGGATGTCGGTGAGGGTTGTGTACTTGCCTTCGGCGAATACGAGACCCATCGCGATACCTGCGACTGGTGCAGCGATTGGCACACCTGCATCCATCAGCGAGAGGCTGGATGAGCACACTGAGGCCATTGAGGTTGAACCATTTGAAGAGAGAACTTCACTCACGAGACGAATCGTGTAAGCGAAATCTTCCTGGCTTGGCACTACCGGCAACAAGGCACGCTCAGCGAGTGCACCGTGTCCGATTTCGCGACGCTTTGGCGAACCAACGCGACCCACTTCTCCGTTCGCCCATGGCGCCATGTTGTAGTGGTGGATGTAGCGCTTTTGGGTCTCAGGGGTGAGGGTGTCAAGCAACTGATTCATGCGTGGCATCGCAAGGGTGCACACGTTCATCACTTGGGTTTCACCGCGCTGGAAAAGGCCGGTGCCGTGAGCGGTTGGCAAGATGCCCACTTCAGAACTGAGTGGGCGCAGATCGCGTGGACCGCGACCATCGATACGCACACCATCTTCCACGATGCGCTTGCGGACCAGTTTCTTGGTCAGTGAACGCACCGCTTCCTTGATCTGCTTCTCCTGCCCAGCGAACGCACCGGGTGCGGAGTCGTTGCCCGCAAGCTCGGCGAGTGTTGCGTCAGTGGCTGCGTCAATTGCCGCATTGCGCTCGGACTTGAGTGAAATCTGCACCGCTGGTGCGAGCTTTGGTGTTGCCACCCGCTCGACGGCAGACCAGAGTTCATTGCTGTAATCGAGAACAGGCGTGTACTCAAGTGGAGTGATCGCGCCCTTGACCGCGAGAACGCTGGCCACGAGCTGACGTTGCAGTGCGATTGATTCTTTGATCCAAACCTTGGAAGCATCGAGTCCACCTGCGAGTACTGACTCATTGACCTTTGGCGCACCATTTGCATAGAAGCCAAACGACTTCTCGGTTCCACCGGCTTCAACCATCATGATTGCCACATCGCCGTTGTCGAGTTCACGACCTGCGACTACGAGTTCGAAGGTTGATTCGTCACTCTCTTCAAATGTGGGATGGGGAATCCACTCGCCACCTTGTGAGTAAGCAACACGAACGGCACCAATTGGTCCATCGAATGGGATACCACTGATCATCAAAGATGCAGATGCAGCATTGATAGCCAACACGTCGTGTGGGTTGGTCTGGTCGGCGCCAAGGATGGTGAGAACGATTTGGGTCTCATTGCGATAGCCGTCTGGGAATGCAGGACGCAAAGGACGGTCAGTCAAACGGCACGTAAGAATCGCGAGTTCGGTTGGTCGACCCTCACGACGGAAAAATGCGCCCGGAATCTTGCCCGCTGCATAA
>JAFMEI010000080.1 GCA_017856815.1 Ilumatobacteraceae bacterium | reverse complement strand
TACGTGCTTGGAACAGAGCGTCACGAGAGCCGCCGTATTGATAACCAGCTTCGTGGTCGCGCGGGTCGCCAAGGGGACCCGGGAGAGAGTCGTTTTTACCTAAGCCTTGATGACGAACTTATGCGGTTGTTCGCCACAGGCGCATTGTCATGGGTGATGGGTCGTGCATTGCCAGACGATGAAGCCATCGAAGCCAAGATGGTGACCAAGGCGATTGAGCGTGCGCAGACCACAGTGGAACAGCGCAACGGCGAGATTCGTAAGAACGTTCTCAAGTACGACGAAGTAATGAACGAACAGCGCAAGGTGATTTACCAGCGCCGTGATCAGATTCTCAATGGGGCCGACCTCAAATCGGGTGCGATGGAGTACCTCGCCGACGCCGTTGATTCACTGATTGAGACCTACTGCGTCTCAGAAGCTGATGACGAATGGGATCTAGACGGACTCGCCCTTGAATTGAACTCATACTGGCCAAGCAAGATCGACCCAACGTCTCTTGGCAGCGTTGGTTCAACTGACGAAATGTACGACCTGGTGATGGCTGACGCAACCGCCTACTACACCCAGCGCGAAGCAACTCTTGGTGAGACCACAATGCGTGAGATCGAACGCCAAGTGATGTTGCGGATCATTGATCAGCGCTGGCGAGAGCACCTTGAAGAGATGGATTATCTGCAAGAGGGAATCAACTTGCGCGCCATGGGTCAAAAGGATCCTCTGGTTGAGTGGCAGCGTGAAGGTTTTGAAATGTTTGGCGAAATGATGAAGGGCATTGCGCAAGACTTCGTCAAATACGTGATGCATGTTCAGGTTGTGCAGCAGGGTGAGCCAGTGGTTCAAGTGCAGAACCTGCAGCAGATTTCTTCGGAGAGTGTTTCACAGGATGCTTTTGGCACCGTTGCAGCGCAAGCTGTTGCGTCTGGCGAAGTTGATCCCACCGCAATTCGTGCGCCAGAAGAAACCAAGAGCCAACCAGTGGTGAAGTCTGAGTATGACCGCACCCCACGTAACGCACCGTGCCCGTGCGGTTCAGGTAAAAAATTCAAGCAGTGCCACGGCTCCAACGTCTGACGGGGCTCAACCATGCGTGACTTTACCGACGACCTGCGCGAAGTGCGCCGCCGAATAGATGAAGCCAAGATCTATCTGCGTATCGACGATTCTCGTTTGCGCCTTGGTGAACTTGAAGTCGAAGTTGCAAAGCCAGACCTTTGGGATGACCAAGATCATGCAAAAAAGGTCAATGCTGAATATTCAAATGTCAAAGGTGACATCGAGGAGTTTGACGCCCTAGTCGCGAGTCTTGAAGATGCAGAAGTGCTTCACGAGCTCGCGCGTGAGGTTGATGATGCGTCACAGGAATCGGAGATTGAAAGTGGTATCGGCGATATCTCACTGAAGCTTGACGGCCTAGAGCTTCGCAGTCTGTTTACCGGAGAGCATGATGAAGCAGATTGCATCGTGCAGATCAACTCCAAAGAAGGTGGGGTTGATGCCCAAGACTGGACCGAGTTGTTGCTGCGCATGTATTCACGCTGGGCTGAGCGTCGCGGATTCGGTGTTGAGATTGATGACATTTCTGAAGGCAACGAAGCGGGGCTCCTGTCTTGCGAATTCACAATTCACGGCCGATATGCGTACGGGCTAATGACGGCAGAGCGTGGAACCCACCGATTGGTGCGCATTTCACCCTTTGATAATCAGGGGCGACGTCAAACATCATTTGCTGGTGTGCAAGTGTGGCCGGTAATGGATGCGCCTGATGTGGAGCTCAATGAGTCCGACATTCGCATGGAAGTTTTTCGAGCTTCCGGTGCGGGTGGCCAGCACGTGAACAAGACTTCGTCTGCAGTGCGGCTGATTCATGAACCAACGGGTCTTGTTGCTTCGTCACAGGAAGAACGCAGTCAGTTGCAAAATCGTGAAAAGGCAATGAACAGATTGCGGGCGATGATTGCCGCTCGAGCAGAAGAGGATCGACAAGCTGAGTTAGATCGGATTGCGGGGCGTCAAGCCCAGGTTGGTTGGGGTACCCAGATCAGGTCATATGTGCTTCAGCCTTACCAAATGGTCAAGGATCTCCGCACTGAAGTTGAAGCGGGTAACGTCGCAGCCGTACTTGACGGGGACCTCGATGAATTCATGGAGGGCTACTTGCGCTGGAGGAGGTCCGCACAATGATTCGCCTCGAAAGTGTCACCAAGGAATATGCACAGGAAACAGTTGCGGTGCGCGATGCGTCCTTTGAAGTGCAAAAGGGTGAGTTTGTCTTTCTCGTGGGGCCATCTGGTTCTGGAAAATCAACACTCTTGCGACTCATGAATCGCCAAGAAAGCCCTGAGCGCGGCGAGGTTTGGGTGGCTGGTCGAAACATCAACGAAATGCCTGACTCAAAGGTGCCGTATCTGCGCCGAACACTCGGCAATGTGTTCCAGGACTACAAGTTGCTTCCAAATAAGACCGTTTTTGAAAACGTCGCTTTTGCCCTCGAGGTAATTGGAAAGCCCAAGCATTTGATCGCACAACAAGTTCCTGCGGTACTTGAGCTTGTTGGTTTGGAAGATAAAACCGATCGTTTTCCACACCAGTTGTCTGGTGGTGAGCAACAACGCGTTTCGATCGCGCGCGCATTTGTGAACCGCCCGTTGATTCTTCTCGCCGACGAGCCCACGGGAAACCTCGACCCTTCAACAGGTGAAGGCATCATGCGCCTACTAGAGCGCATCAACCAGACCGGTACGACCATTGTTATGGCCACCCACGACCACCGCATTGTGAACATGCTTCGTAAGCGGGTTATTCAATTAGACCGTGGAGTTATCGTCCGTGATCAGGAAAGGGGTGTGTACGAATGATTCTTGGTCGAATTTCCTACGCATTCCGCGAGATGTGGGCGTCGTTCAAGCGCAACATCACTCTTACTGCTGCGGCAATCCTTACTTCTGCAGTGTCGCTCCTGCTCGTAGGCACCACCTTCTTGATTCAACGCGCCTTTGACAACTTGCTGGTGCAGTGGCGTGGAGATGTCGAGATGATCGTGTTCGTGCGCGCTGATGCAACGGAATCACAGGTGGACAACATTGAGTCTGCGCTGAAAGATCAGCCGACTGTTATAGATGGCGAAAAACTCAAATATCTGAATCAGAAGCAAAGTTTTGATGAAGCAAAAAAGATCTTTGCTGGTGATCCAAACACATTGAGCCTCTTGACCGAAGAAACCATTCCTTCGCAATTCAAGGTGGTGCCGATAACCAAAGATCCAGAATTGGTGCGAAGCCTTGCGGAACAGTTCCAGACGCTCCCTGGCGTTGAGTCAGTAGCCCTTGCTGAGGACCAGTTTCGAGTCATCGCCAAGTTGTCATCATTCGTGCGAACAGTGACCATCGGCATGTCGCTGGTGCTGCTTGCAGTCGCCGTGGGACTTATCTGGAACACAATTCGAACTGCCATGTTTGCACGTCGTCGTGAAATTGAAGTGATGAAACTTGTGGGCGCTACCAACTGGTTCATTCGTGTGCCTTTCATGCTTGAAGGACTACTTCAGGGCTTGATCGGAGCGGTTGTTTCTTGCGGTGGGCTCTGGGGCCTCAATCGCGCTTGGACCAACGGCGTTGCCAGCTTCAAACCTGGAACAGGTATTTCCGCCTTGGTTGTGCCAAGCGGATACGTATCGGGAGTGATGGTTATTCTGATCGCACTTGGAGCGATTGCGGGCGCTGTCGGCTCAGGAATTGCTGCTTCCCGATTCCTTGATGTCTGATTGATGTGACGCGCTATTGGCGCATGGGAGGAATTGACGATGGCTGAGTTTTCTGAAATCAAGTATGAGGTACGAAATAACGCTGCTCTGATCACACTTAATCGACCCGCGATGATGAATGCGTTCACAGGCACGATGATGAGAGAACTAGTTGCGGCATTCGACAAAAGTGATGCCGATGACGCAGTTCGAGCAGTTGTAATCACTGGGGAGGGCAAGGGCTTTTGCGCGGGCGCTGACCTTTCGGCTGGCGATAAGACGTTTGTGCGCGGTGGAAGTGACGTAAAGGCGAAGTCGGGAGTCACCCGCGATGGTGGAGGCATTGTCAGCATGCGAATGTTTGACAGTTTGAAGCCAGTTATTGTCGCCATCAACGGCGCAGCAGTTGGCGTGGGAATAACAATGATCCTTCCTGCCGACATTCGACTTGCCTCCACCAAATCAAAATTCGGTTTTGTATTTGCGCGCCGTGGCATTACCCCCGAAGCTGCTTCGTCGTGGTTCTTGCCTCGTCTAGTCGGAATGCAAACTGCTGCCGAATGGGTTTACACCGGAAGACTCATCAGCCCAGAAGAAGCACTCGAGCACGGCTTAGTGCGAAGTATTCATGAACCCGATGACCTTTTGCCTGCTGCCTTTGCATTAGTTGATGAAATCGCGGCTAATACCGCACCGGTTTCCGTTGCTATGTCCCGGCAAATGATGTGGCGCATGTTGGGTGCCTCGCACCCGATGTATGCGCACCGAATGGATTCACGTGGCATCAATGCCCGAGGCAAGAGTCCCGATGCCGCTGAAGGAGTTAACAGCTTTCTGGAAAAGCGCGCGCCTAACTTTCCAATGAAGGTGAGTGAAGGGCTGCCGGATATCTTCCCCGAGTGGGTGGACCCGGAGTTTTCGTGACCCAAGAAGAACTGTCGTTATACGAACGTGTTGGCGGCATGACTTTCTTTACGGCTCTCGTCGATCACTTTTACGACGAAGTTAAGAGCGACAGTGTCTTGCTGCCGTTGTATCCGCAAGATGACCTCGACGGTGCTCGCCACCGATTGACACTATTTCTCGCTCAGTATTGGGGTGGGCCACGGACCTATCTGGAAGAACGAGGGCATCCAATGCTTCGAATGCGTCATTTTCCCTACATGATTGGCAAACTCCAGCGCGATCATTGGCTGATTTGCATGGCCTCGGCGGTGCAAAAAACCACAGACGATCGACAATTGCAGGCAGAAATGATGGACTACTTCGTCAATGCCGCAGACCACATGCGTAATGAGGATTTCCCGATGGATCAGCGGCCGTCAATGCCCACTTCGGGCGGTTAGTTAAAGACAACTGTGCGATTGCCAAAAAGCATCACGCGGTGTTCAACATGATCACGAACTGCTCGCGCAAGAACAGTTGTCTCAAGATCGCGACCCTTACGAGCCATAGTTTCAGGCGTATCACGGTGGGAAACACGCACAACCTCCTGCTCGAGGATTGGGCCCTCGTCAAGAATCTCGGTCGCATAATGAGCGGTTGCGCCGACGAGTTTTACGCCGCGATCAAATGCCTGCCGGTAGGGATTTCCACCAATAAATGCCGGGAGGAACGAATGGTGGATATTGATCACCCGCATTGGAAATGCGTCAAGCACGGTTGGTGTGAGGATCTGCATGTAACGAGCCATGACAACAAGATCAATGCTTGCCGCATTCAATAGTTTGACCATCTCGGTCTCTTGTTGTGCTCGGGTGTCCTTGTTGATGGGCAGGTAGTGAAACTCAACTCCCAGACTGCGGCAGAAATCCTCGTGATCTGGATGATTTGAGATGACGATCGGAATGTCAATTGCCAGATCGCCAGACTTCCAACGGATCAACATGTCGTAGAGGCAGTGCGGCTGTTTGGATGCGAGTAAGCCGACACGAGACACCCGGTGCATGTCTTGAAGGTCAACACGCATTCCGAATTTGGCTGCAACAGGGGCAAAGCTGCTCAAAATTTCTGCATCCGAATCGGAACCTTGATATTTGAATTCGATGCGCTGGAAAAAAGTGCCATCGATGTCTGTGTGCTGGTCTGCATGATCGATGCTGCCCCCAAGGTCGGCAATAGCAGTGGCCACAGAAGCCACTATCCCGGTGGTGTCCGGGCATGTGAGACGCAGAACTAGGTGTCTTGGCACAGCATTTAAGGCTAACCGTGCAGCGTCAGCTCAGCGCAAACAGGGCAATGGATGCGGCGTTGGCGATGTTCAGTGAGTCCACGCTGGGTTGCATCGCAATTCGTGCACGCACATGAGCCTTGGCAAGCGTCTCGTCGCTGAGCCCGATTCGTTCGGAGCCAAAAAGAACTGCAATTCGACGTGATCTAAATTCGGTGTCGCTTGCGAGATCACGAATATCTGTTGCACCTGGGTCTGGAGTCATTGCGACAATTGTCAGATTGGCAGATTCGAGTTCATCTGAAAGTGCTTGACCTGAGTTCGCACGGCCATGGGGCAACAGAAAAGAAGTGCCCATGGCAACACGAAGTGCGCGTCTCGCAAATGGGTCGGCGCTGGTGTAGTCAAGTGCCAGCGCATCCCATCCCAGGCCTGCCGCACTGCGGACCACGGCACCAATGTTTGTCGGATTGTCAACGGCCTCAAGTGCCACTACTCGCCGCGAGTTTTTTAATAATTCGGGCAAACCAGTGGGAAGGGGTCGCTCAAATATTCCAAGTGCATCAAGCGGAACACCAAGACCAGTTACTTCACGGCGTAATTCAACATCACCGATAAACACATCAACTTCAACAGCACCTAATTGATTCGCATAACGCTCGGCACAGAGAAGTGCTCTTGGCTTGCATCCTGCAGCAAAAGCGCGTTCGACAACAAGGTCACCTTCAGCGACAAAGAGTCCGCGCTCGGCGGGGTCACGGCGCTGATCACGAGGAAACAACTGCCGTTCGTTGAGGCGAAATACTTCGAGGCGCGGGTCGTTTACATCCTCGATGTGGATGATGGGCATCTTTAAAAATGCCAGGGGAATGGCGACCAGTCAGGGTCACGCTTTTCAAGAAACGACATGCGTCCCTCTTGTGCTTCGTCGGTCATATAGGCGAGGCGCGTGGCTTCACCGGCAAGCACCTGTTGCCCCACGAGACCGTCGTCAATCATGTTGAAGCTGAACTTGAGCATCCTTTGTGCCGTTGGGCTCTTGCTGTTGATTTCTTTCGCCCACTGCAGTGCTTCAACTTCGAGGCGATCATGATCAACGACTGCATTAACCATTCCCATGCGATGGGCATCCTCAGCGGAGTACTCGCGACCGAGAAAGAAGATCTCACGAGCGAACTTTTGCCCAACTTGACGCGCCAGATATGCAGAGCCGAAACCGCCGTCAAAACTTGCAACATCGGCATCGGTTTGTTTGAAACGCGCATGTTCACGGCTCGCAAGCGTCAGATCTGACACCACATGCAAACTATGACCACCGCCTGCAGCCCAGCCGGGCACCACGCACATGACGATCTTTGGCATGAAGCGAATCAGCCGCTGCACCTCGAGGATGTGCAGGCGACCAGTTTTGCCGGCATCTACATTCGTACCTGTTTCGTCATCGGAATACTTGTATCCATCGCGACCACGAATGCGCTGGTCACCACCGCTACAGAATGCCCAGCCACCGTCTTTTGGTGACGGGCCGTTGCCCGTGAGGATTACACATCCGACATCAGTTGTCATGCGTGCATGGTCAAGCGCTCGATAAAGCTCATCCACAGTGTGCGGGCGGAAAGCATTGCGCACTTCTGGGCGATTGAAAGCGATTCTCACGGTTCCATGCTCAATCGCCCGGTGGTAAGTGATGTCGGTGAAATTGAAATCCTCAACTTCGCGCCACTTAGAAGCATCAAAGAGGGGAGAGATCGTATTGGTCATGTTGGTCCAGCCTTGGTGGCATTCGAAATCGCCAAAACAAAGCCTATTAGGAGCAACTAACCGCTTCATCAGTGGATAGGTTTTAATCGTGCTGATTGAGATGGAACGCCACCTAATTCATCGTGTGGGCTGGTTGCGGGCGATGGTCCTGGGGGCGAATGACGGCATCATTTCAACTTCTGCGCTGATTCTTGGTGTCGCTGCTTCTGATGCCACACGAACTGCGATTCTGACCGCTGGCATGGCTGGTCTTGTGGCCGGTGCTGTTTCGATGGGGCTAGGTGAGTACGTATCGGTACGCACACAAAAAGACACCGAAGAGGCCGACATCGCAAAAGAGATGTGGGAACTTGAAAATGTTCCTGAGCGTGAACTCGAAGAACTTATTGGGATCTATCAACACAAAGGGTTGTCACGTGATCTCGCACGCCAAGTTGCGGTTGAATTGACCGCCAAGGACGCGTTGAAGACGCACCTTGCCGAAGAACTCGGAATTCACGACAAACCAAAGCGCGTCCGATTCAGGCGGCCATCAGTTCGTT
>JAFMEI010000079.1 GCA_017856815.1 Ilumatobacteraceae bacterium | reverse complement strand
TCGTGGTCATCCACTCCAAGCTGCGAGCGTCCCACGGATCAAGTGGGGCAACTGGGCCCTTACGCCAGGTGTAATAGATGTTGATTAGGAACAACAGGATTCCAAAGGCCAAAACGAACGAGCCAATTGAGGCCACCATGTTCCAGAATCCGATGTTAAAGAATCCCTCACCAGCGCGATTTTCAGTCCACACATACATACGGCGTGGCTGGCCCTGCAATCCAATCATGTGCATCGGACCAAATGTGAGGTTCATACCAACGAACATCAGCCAGAACGAGAACTTCCCAATGGTCTCATTCAGCATCTTGCCGAACATCTTTGGCCACCAGTAATAGAAGCCTGCAAACAGACCAAAGATCGCGCCACCGAACAATACGTAGTGGAAGTGCGCAACGATGTAATAGGTGTCGGTTTGCTGGGTGTCAGACGGTGCCACTGAGTGAGTAACGCCGGACAAACCACCAATGGTGAACAACACGATCAGCGCAATCGCGTAATGCATTGCCACGGTGTAACGGATCTTGCCGCCCCACAGGGTCATGGTCCAGTTGATGATCTTCACACCAGTCGGAATAGCAATCGCCATCGTGGCAATTGAGAAAACCGCGACCGATACCGGCCCGAGACCCGAAGCAAACATGTGGTGAGCCCACACACCCCAGCCGACAAGACCAATTGCAGCACCAGAGAACACCACGAATGGATAACCGAACAGTGGCTTCTTCGAGAACACTGGCAGAACTTCCGAAATGATGCCGAAGCTCGGAAGGATGAGGACGTACACCTCAGGGTGACCAAAGATCCAGAACATGTGCTGCCAGAGCAACGGGTCTGCACCGGCTGCGACGTCAAAGAATGTCGCATCAAAGGTGCGTTGGAAGTTGAGCAAGAACAATGCAACGGTGATTACTGGGATTGCAAACAGCAAGAGAAACTGAACAACAGTGCTCAACCATGTGAAGATCGGCATTTTCATCAGGCTCATGCCAGGAGCGCGCATGTTCAACACAGTGACGATCAAGTTGATCGCACCTGTCAATGATGCAATACCTGCAATCTGAAGACCGATTACCCAGAAGTCCACACCGTGGCTTGGCGAGAACAGCGGGCCCGAGTTTGGTGCATACATGAACCAACCACCGTCTGCGGCTCCACCCAAGAACCAAGCGAGGTTGACCATGATGCCGCCAGCGACGATGCACCAAAGGCCAAAAGCATTGATACGTGGGAATGCAACGTCTCGGGCGCCAATCTGCAACGGGATGAAGTAGTTCGCAAATGCAGACGCCATCGGCATCACGAAGAGGAACACCATCGTGGTGGCGTGCATCGTGAACATCTGGTTGTAAGTAGATGCGTCGAGGATTTTGCCGTCAGGGCCGGCGAGCTGGAGTCGAATCAAGAGTGCTTCGACACCACCAACGATGAAGAAGAACATCGCAACGGCGCCGTACATGATGCCGATCTTCTTGTGATCGACGGTGAAGACCCATGACCGCCATCCAGTGGACGCAGTCGGGCGCTTCAACACGCCAAAAGCCGAAGTCGGAGTGACGGTAGGTGCTACCGATACTCCTTCAATTGCGGGACGCTCGATGATGGCCATCTTCTTTTATCTCCCGTTACTTGAGCGTGAGAAGGTACGCCATCAACTTGTCGATGTCGTCCTCCGTCAGGTTGAGGTTGGGCATTCCACGGGTGAGGCCACCCGTGTCTGCGAGTTTGGTTGGGTCTGCGTACATCGGCTTCTTAGCTGGCGCATTACGCAACCAGTCACGCAAGTCAGCGACATTTAGGCACTCGGCTGAAACCCCAGCCAAATACTTGGCTCCGAATTCTTCCGATGTGGCATTCCACACATTGTCGCGACAGGTCTTGTTCAGAAGATCCCAGGTTGCTCCCGCAAAGGTGTTGCGCGACATGAACTTAGTGAGGTTCGGTGCAGCTCCTGCGAGCACGTTCTCTTCTGGTGCGGAGATGATTGGGTCACCATTGGCGTTCTCAAGACCATTCACTTGGTGACAACGTGAGCACTGCGCGATAAACACGGCTTCACCTTCTTTGGCCAGCCCTTCGGTTGGCGACTGGTATGCGGCGAGCTGAGCATCTACCCACTTTGCGAAGTCTTCCTTGGAGAGTGCGACGGCTTCCATGCGCATGTTGGCATGGGACAAACCACAGAATTCAGTGCACTGACCCGCATAGATGCCGGGTTCATCTGCTTCGAGACGCAACGTGTGTACGCGCCCTGGAACCGCATCGCGCTTACCGTTGAGCGCTGGGATCCAGTACGAGTGGATGACATCGCGGCTGGTTTCGCGCAACAAAACCTTGGTTCCAACTGGAATAACCAACTGGCCAGACGAAATGATCGGCGCCGAGATCCCGTCCTGTACTGGGTAGTCATATTCCCACCACCACTGCTGACCAGTGACGTTGATAATCATTTCTGTGTCATCGGTCTTGGCGAGATCAAAAACTGTGCGTGCTGTAAACACGCCGACACCAGCAAGAATCAGCGCTGGGATCACGGTCATCGTGATTTCAAAAACTGGCTTGCCGTGGGTCTGGTGTGGGATTGGTTGCCCACGATCCTTGAACCTGAAGATGACAACGGCAACCGCTACCAAAACAATCAGACCAACAACGCCCGCAATCGCAAACACTGGCCTTTGCAGATCATCAATCTTCTGAGCGTTTTCACCTTTTGGCTGCCAAGTGTCCTGAGGTGCGTTCTTTGCACAACTGGCGAGAAACAGCGCGCCACTTAACCCGGCTAGGCCGGCAACTACGCGTCGCGGGTTTCGCTTCTTCACGGTTGGCTCCTTGATTTCCTCGACTGCTTTGCTCATCATCACGGAACAATCATTTCGATCGAAGTGCCTTCAATTCCGGGCACTGTCAAAGTGTACGGACCTTCGGCAAAAGTTGGCTTCTTGATCATTACTGTGAGGACTTGTTTCCCACCTTTGCCAATCATCTGGGTGCAGCGCAAGTCGTCTTCGGTCACACCCTCGGCTACCGGTTTCTCGCCCAAATATGCGGTGAGGCGGTGTTCTGTGTCATCCAGATTCTGAAACAGGATCGAGGTTGGGTTGGCACGCGGCACAGTGATTTGCTTTTGCCCCTCACCAATGCCGAGGACCTGGGCGGTGAGTTCCCCATCTTTGAGAATCACTGTGGCGATAACCCCGGACTTGGATGACACCGTGCGCTCAACGTGCTTGTCGTAATACTTGGACTTCTCTTCACCACATTCTTGGTGCGAGTAGTGACCCTCTTCGGCCGCAATAACGAGTTCTTCGCGCTCACCAATGCCAAAGGTTGTGATACCCGCGGCCACTAGACCGAGCGCTCCAACCGTGGCGATGGCGGCAACAGTTGTGGTGCGAATCGATGGTTTGAGTGAAAAAAGCGAGATCGCAACGAGTATCAGGGTGGCGATCACAATAAACAAGATCGCTGAACCATCTTTGGAAACAGCAAGCATGATCCGCGAGAAGGAGACTGCAATTACACCGGTAATCGCTGTGGCAAGTATCGGGAATTCCAGTGGGTTGAGGATGCGCTTACGAGCAAGCGCATTGAACTTGCCATCAGCAGATGCGCGCTCACTCCATGACTGCACCAGCCACTCGGCCAATGCCGCAAGTATCACGCCAATACCAATCACAAATACGAGGGGCTCAGTAATGATGCCGATGATGAGAACCACTAAACCGAGGGTGAGAGCAAGAGGCCAGATAGACGAAGTCGGAGCGGGGTCAGCTGCGGCTGAAGTAGTCGCGTTTTCAGTGTCCCCGCCATCACGCGATGCGAGCGACGCACCAGCGATAATGCCCGCGGAAACCATCAACCCAAGAAGAGCAACGCATCCGAGTGCCACTTGGTCATTAGTGATCAAGAACACAACACTGACAATTGCTGCCAGTGTGGAGATACCTAGGTAGAACTTCGAACCAGTCGTAAACATCAGCCCTACTTCTGCACGTAGACAACTAGCCACACTGCTGTCATTGCAGCCGTGAGGATGTACCAATAAAGAGCGTGCCCGTAAACCGCATCACCATCAGTGACGCGGCCGCCAATCACACGGAACCAAGCGGCGACGCTGTAGACAACGCCGATGGTGATCAAGAGTGCAAGCACACCACAGATCGCAAAGAACATCGCGCCATAGGCGCTGTCAGCGACTCCGATTCCGATCTCGCGGAAGATGAAGAACTGTGCATTAAGTGCGGCCAAGCCAAAAAACCCGGTGAGAGCAATTGCAATAGACGTATGACTGCGGTCATGGCGTCGCGCTGCGTAACTGGCCCACTGACCCATAACACAAGCAACGACCAGAGTTACCAACATCACATTGGCAGCCGTTTCTGGAATCACTACATCTGCTGGCAACCAGTCCTTGATGATCTTGAGCCCGTCAGAAGATTCGCGTGTTGGTGCATCGGCACGGAACTTGAGCCAGATTGCAAGCATGCTGCCGATCATTGCGGCGATGCCCGCTCCGAATACTGCTGTACCGATCGTGACGCGGCGATTCGGTGATGGTTGGGGTCCTGCTGGCAACGCAATGCTCATGACGCACCTCCGGTCTTCAGATCAAGGAGTGGTTCTGCTGATTTCACAACAGCTACATCCGCGAAATTGTCGGCTGGTGCGGGAGATGCAGTTGCCCATTCAAGCGTGTGCGCATTCCACGGGTCATCGCCGGCGGCTGAACCGTTGCGGAATCCGGTCAGTGCAGCTGCAACAAATCCGAGTGCCGCAACCAAAACAATCACATGACCAGCGGTCGAAAGAAGATTCCATGCTTCCTGCGGGCCGTCGTAGGAAAAGCCATTCGCAACTCCAGCTGGCTGATCGGCAAAACCAGCAACGAAATAGGGAAGACCAGCAAGGAACGTTCCAAGGAACGCCAACACACCAGTACCCATAACTGCACTGGTGGGCATCAACCGACCCCAGAGCTTGGGTCCCCAGTATGAAACACCCGCCATCACTGCGATAAGACCGCCGTACATCACGAAAACAAATTCGGCTTCTTCGAACACAGTGGTCGCAACGTTGGTGCTGCTGATGGTGGACAGCGCATGCCCGAGCATTCCCACAATCACTGCAGCAACACTCAGCAATGCCGGCACGAAAGGAGCGATGATCCGCGGACGGCGAGTTACTAACAAGAACATTGAGGCACCGAGCACCGTGAGTGCCCCGAGGATTGGCAACAGGTTGAAAATTGCCCACGGAACGAAGTCACGTAGTTTGTCGCTGACGCTGCCGTCCCAGCCCATCGTTTGCTGTTGCTGGATGACACCACCAAGAACCGATGTTGCTGCGATGCCGATTCCGGCAAGCACAACGCCACGCAACATGTGTCGCGCACCAGAAACAACGGTTGCGATTTCGGCCAGCATCGCGAGTGCCAGAAGCACGAATACGTAGGTCTGTGGCTGGCTCAATGACCAACCGATCCAATCAACAACTCCAAAATTGCCACCAAATGCAACTCGACCATTGCGGTGATCAACGAAGTTGTAAATCAGGTTTGCACCGAGTGCGGGAAGTGTGAATACAAGAGCGGATCCACCCACAAGCGCACCCCATGCAAATAGCGGGGCGCGTTCAAGGGTCATACCCGGCGCGCGCGAATTGAGCACCGTAACTACGAGGCTTACGGAGGCAAATACCAATCCGACGATCAACAGCAACATTCCAAGGAGGAACAAATCCACCATGGTTTGATTGCCGCCACCGGGCCCACCATTGCCGAGATAGGCAATCTCGACCATCACGATTCCAGCCAACCAAGACCACAAACCAAAAGATGCACCGCGAGCAAAAGCTATTGATCGCGAACCGACCTGTATTGGCACTACTGCAATTGCGATTCCAATGAGCATCGGCAGCACTGCACCAAACACGAGTTCAACTCTGAAGAAGGTGAAGAACTGGCCGATGTTGTCATCTGCAAAAAGCTGGAACGAATCAGAGTCCATTCGCTCAAAGCCGAGAAGCACGCCGATAACAACCGACAACAATGCTCCAGCGGAGGCCAAGATAATGAAAAGTCGACCGATCTTTTTGTGGTCTGTTGACGTCAACCAATCGGCCACGGCAAGCAACGTGGCTGCCGCCCCGCCGCTACCAGCGACACTGCCGGACGAGTTCGCTCCGGCGTGCGTATCAATGGTGGTCATTTGCGCAAAGCTTCCTTTGTGTCCGGAGGGCCCGTCGTGAGTTACGAGAACACCGGAAGTCCGTGGATTTCCTTATCTGACATTACTTAGGCAGACCGCTTTAAAAGTAAATCCCCTTGTCACACATCACATGTGACAGGTGCGCTATTTCACAAGCACATCAACGGCGATGGCGGTGAAGATGAGCGTGATGTAGGAAATTGAGTACGAAAACAGTTTCATTGCGTCAGCTTCAGTGGGTCGGCGCGCCAAGAGGAGCGTTCCGCCAAGGAATAACGCCCCAGTTATGGATGCCACCACTACGTAGACCCAGCCAAGATTCGCCACCGGAACCAGCACTCCAGAGCAGGCGACCAGGGCCACGGTATAGATCACCATTGAGCGAAGGGTCTCGGCCATCGTGGCCACAACCGGCAACATCGGCACCTTTGCGGCCCGGTATTCCTCCACATGCTTGATTGCCAATGCCCAGAAATGGGGTGGGGTCCACAGAAAAATCAGCAAAAACAGCACAAAAGGGGCCCAACCAAGGCTTTCGGTGACCGCTGCCCAGCCAACCAGCACTGGCGCAGCCCCAGCGGCACCACCAATCACGATGTTTTGGCGGCTGGTCCGCTTCAGCCACATTGAGTAGATGAGAACGTAAAACAAAGTCGCAGCGACCGCCAGCGATGCCGCCAACAGATTGGAAGTTATCCACAGGGTCACAAAAGCCGCGATCTCCAGCAAAATGGCGAAAATCATGGCGTCCCGGGGCTGGATCAGGCCCGTAACCAGAGGCCGATTCTTGGTCCTTTCCATCAATGGGTCAATGTCGCGGTCGATGACCATGTTGATGGCATTGGCCCCACCGGCAGCCAAGGTGCCGCCGATCACTGTGGCCACTACCAGCCAGGTGGACGGCCAGCCCCCCTCAGCCAGAACCATGGTTGGGACCGTGGTCACCAGGAGAAGTTCGATAATTCGGGGCTTGGTGAGGGCGATGTATCCCCCAACCACCGACTTTGGTGCGCGGCGCGACCCGTGGGCACCACCGGCCAAGCGGGACGGCACAAGGGGACGGCTTCCGATGTTCATTTCAGTGGGCAAGGCTACAGAATTGAAGTGTGATCTCTTCCTTCACGGCAAGTTCCACCATTACCGAGAAAACCTCGGATCAGGATGTCGCACTCGACAACCCTTGGATCGTGCTTGTTTGGAACGACCCGATCAATCTGATGTCGTATGTCACGTTCGTGTTTCAGAAACTATTCGGCTACTCGTTGGAAAAGGCGACCGAGCTCATGCTTGATGTCCACGAAAAAGGAAGAGCGGTCGTCTCGGCTGGTACACGTGAAAAAGCAGAGCTTGATGTCTTTCGACTTCACGAACACGGACTGTGGGCGACAATGCAGCGCGACGGCAACGAAGGATCTTGATGCGTCGTCGTCTACCCATTGATCGTGCTCGTGACGGTTCAATCCGTATCAACCTGGATGATTCTGCCCGCGAACTTCTTTTGCGATTAGCAGGAGAACTCGAAGCGATTGATTCGGCTGACAAAACGGATGATCCAAGAATGCGTCGCTTGCACCCAACGGCGTACCACCAAGATCCAGAGCACGACGAAGAATTCCAGCGGTTGATGTTTGATGAACTGCGTACATCACGAGCAGCATCACTGCAACAAGCGCGAGATGCGTTGCTGAGCGACACGATGACAGAAGATCAGTTAATGGGTTTCATGCGCACATTGAACAGCCTGCGTCTCATTCTTGGCACACAGCTCGATGTTGCCGAGGGCTCAGATTCTGAACCGCTAGATGACGATCCCGCTGCTCCTTTCCATTATCTGTACGAATATCTCGGATATCTGCTCGAATGTTCCGTGCAGGCTTTGAGTTCCTAGAAGACTCAGTGTTTAATGGAAATGGCGAGATCCAGAGCCCTACTGCTAGGGTTTCAAGGCTCTCAACCGGAGTCGTCCCATGCCCCCATCGTCTAGCGGCCTAGGACACCACCCTTTCAAGGTGGCGGCACGGGT
>JAFMEI010000078.1 GCA_017856815.1 Ilumatobacteraceae bacterium | reverse complement strand
CCCCTACATTTTGGTCGTTACGGTTCTACGATTAGGGGCATGAGTAACGGCGAAGTCTCGGCACCCATCCAGACAACGCCGGGATTCTGGAAGTCACGCAAGGTTATTGTCACCGGCGGTGCGGGCTTCTTGGGTCGCGTGGTTGTTGAGAAATTGGCCGCCGAAGGTGCGTTGGTTCACTCACCCAGGAGTGCTGAAGTTGACCTCACCAGAGTTGGCTCGGCTGAGAAATACTTCGCACAGATAGCGCCGAGTCATGTCATTCACCTTGCAGCGAGAGTTGGCGGTATCGGTTACAACCAAGTCGCACCCGCTCCTTTGTATCTCGACAATCTCTTAATGGGCACTTACGTGATCGAGGCCGCACGTGCCACCGGCGTAGAAAAAACTGTTCTCTTGGGAACGGTGTGTTCATATCCAAAGTTCACGCCAGTGCCTTTCAACGAAAAGTCGTTGTGGGATGGCTACCCCGAAGAAACGAATGCTCCATACGGAATCGCCAAGAAAGCGCACCTCATTCACGCTCAAGTTAACGCACAGCAATATGGTCAGCGCTTTGCTTATCTAATCCCAACAAACCTTTATGGGCCGGGCGACAAGTTCCATCCATCGGTATCACACGTGATTCCTGCGTTGATCAAGAAATGTGTTGAAGCCAAAGAGTCCGGGGCCCGCACAATTGATGTTTGGGGCACAGGAAGCGCAAGTCGTGAATATTTGTATGTGCACGACGCCGCCGACGCGATCGTGCGTGCGGCCGAAATACACGAGGGTTACGAGCCGATCAACCTCGGCAACGATCATGAGATCACCATCAAGGAAACAGTCGAGACCGTGGCACGACTCGTTGGCTTTACCGGCGATCTTGTCTGGGATTCAACGAAACCCGATGGCCAACCACGCCGACGTGTTGATGCGTCTTTTGCGGCAAGCACTCTCGGTTGGAAAGCCAAGATGTCGTTCGAAGAAGGACTGCGCAACACAATCGAGTGGTATCTGGCCAATCGCGAAGAGGCCGAGCGCGACCCTGGTAAGTGATGGATCTCCCTCCCCCTCCACTCCCTCGCTGCACTAGGCACCCAGAGCGCGAAACGGGTCGACTATGTACGCGTTGTGCCAACCCGTACTGCGCCAACTGCCTTGAGCAAGCATCGGTTGGCTCACTGTGCGTGGACTGCCGACGCGCAGCTGCCCCTAGCGCACGCGAACGCGTGACGTTTTGGAATGCAGCGCAGCCGATTTTGGTAACCAAGATTCTCATCGCACTCAATATTGCGGTTTTCTTTTGGGTGCTTGCGGGAGATTTTGACTACGCCACCGGCTCTGGAGTTGGCCCCCGAGCGCGGGACATCGCACTCTTTGGTCCTTTGGTCGATAGCGGCGAGTGGTACCGCATCATCACAAGCGGCTTTCTCCACTTTGGTTTACTGCACATCGGAATGAACATGTTTCTTCTGTTCCAGCTTGGATCAATTCTTGAAACTGGCGTGGGTCGCGGGCGGTACTTGCTGGTTTATGTTGCATCACTCTTCGGTGGAGCTGCTGGAGCGTTGTTGCTTGACCCAACCAGTTTTTCGGGCGGCGCGTCGGGAGCCGTGTTTGGGCTCATGGCAACTGCGGTGGTTGCACTGAAGTTAAGTGGCGTGAATCCATGGCGCACGGGTTTAGGAATGACTCTTGTGATCAATCTTGTGATCACTTTTGCCATTCCGGGCATTTCAATTGGTGGCCACATAGGCGGCATGCTTGCCGGCTTCATTTGTGGTTGGGCGCTGTATGCACCAAATGCAGCCGTCACGCGCTTGCGTTGGGACATGAGCCGTGAACAAGCAAAGGTCGTTTCGATTCTCGTGCCGACACTGGTTATTGGCGTGGCGTTCGTGCTGTGCCTTGCGGGCGCAGCGCAGTCCTACTGAATTTCAGTGGCAGGCGCAACCGCCACCACAACCACCCATGGGGCGCGGCGCAGGAGCTGGCGAGTTCTTTGATGAGCCTCCAGCATTGACACTTGCAAAGACCGACAGCACGCGAACGGCACCCACATGGCCGTCTGGACAATCAATTGGGGCATTGGCTTCAGCCATTGAACGACGGGCTTCGAAAGCGTTTCCACACTCGCGGCACTTGTATTCATAAGTCGGCATGTCCTCAGCATACGCCTGACTGGAATACTTATGGGCATGGGCACCGAACTGCACCCGAGCCATGGCACGGTTCTTGAAGCTGAGTCTGAAATCACGCCCCAAACTGGTGAGCCAACCGTGGCCCACATTGTGAAGACAGAGCCCGGCGAATCGGCCGCCGCCAAAGTGCTTGAGGCCCGAATTTACGGCACGCAACTCGAAGCTCTTTGTGGTCATGTTTGGATTCCATCGCGTGATCCAAAGCAACTTCCCCTCTGCGAGAAGTGCAAGGAGATCTACGAGGTCTACAAATCGTTTAACGATGGCCTGAATGACAAACCCAACGAATAATTAATGGAAGTCGCGACTGGCATTAACCATCGCAACGGGCATGTGTTCAAGGTGTTCGGCAATCACATTGATTGCACCTTTGACTGATTCAAGTCTGCCGCGCACGATCATCGCCGTGGCACCAACTGCTACATCCTGAAAACGCTTCCAGCACCCGCGCGAGCACAGAATGTTTATGAGTCCAGTTTCGTCTTCTAGGTTGATGAAAGTTGTGCCCTTTGCTGTGGCCGGGCGTTGACGGTGAGTAACAATCCCACCAACAATCACGCGGGAACCACTGCGCACCGAATGCAGATCAACCGAACGCAACACACCAATTGTGTTCAGGTATTCGCGCACAAGAGCGATCGGATGCACATCTGGTGAAACACCCGTGTAGGAGAGATCAGCAATTACTTTTTCCATTGCACTCATCACGGGCAAATCTGGGGTTTCCGCACCCAACATCGTGCCCGGCAAGTGTGCAGGATCAACTTTTGCGATCACACCTGCTTGCCAGATTGCTTCGCGACGCTCAACCCCACAGCTAGCGAATGCGTTTGCAGCCGACAGATTTTCAAGATGCGCTTTGTTGATGCCAGGCACGCGATGACGTAAATCCCCCGCATTCAGATAAGGGGCAGCAGAAGCGATTAACTGTGCGAGTTCAGTGCCCACACCGCGCACAGAATCCAAACCAATGCGCACAGCAAAACCACCCACTGACTCATCACATGGCTCAAGCGAAGCAACTGCGAGAGAGTGGTTCACATCTACTGGACGGATTTGAATCCCGTGACGCTTCGCATCTTGCACAAGTGAATGTGGCGACCAGAACCCCATCGGTTGGGAATTGAGCAGTGCCACACAGAAGGCTGCTGGATAGAAGCGTTTGAACCAAGCCGATGCGTACACGAGGTAAGCAAAGCTCACCGAGTGGCTCTCAGGGAATCCGTAGTTGGCAAACGCAGCCATTTTGTTGAAGATCTCATCGGCCACTTCTTTACTCACACCATTTGCATACATCCCCTCATACAGGCGTTGTTTAATCGCCTCCATACGGGCCGTGGAGCGCTTGGATCCCATTGCTTGACGCAACAAGTCCGCTTCATTGGGAGTGAAGTTCGCAACATCAATCGCCATTTGCATGAGTTGTTCCTGAAACAACGGCACGCCGAGTGTTTTCGCTAGTGATTTCTCCAACAAAGGATGTAGATAGGTGACGGGCTCCTCGCCATTGCGGCGGCGAATATATGGATGCACTGAGCCACCCTGGATCGGGCCTGGCCTAATGAGAGCCACTTCGACCACGATGTCGTAGAAGCGGCGCGGCCTTAACCGTGGAAGTGTGATCATCTGGGCGCGCGATTCAACCTGGAAAACGCCAACGGTGTCAGCGCGACACAACATCGCATACACCTCATCGTCTTGGGGAATAGTTGCTAGGTCCACCTCTAAGCCATGGTGTTCGCGTACCAGATCAACCACCTTGTGCAAAGCGGTCAACATCCCAAGCCCGAGAAGATCAAATTTCACGAGCCCCGCAGCTGCGCAGTCGTCCTTATCCCATTGCAACACGCTCCGATTGCGCATTCGCGCCCACTCCACTGGACACACCTCAATCACTGGGCGGTCACAGATCACCATGCCGCCAGAATGAATGCCGAGATGCCGTGGCGAATCCGCAATCTCGCCGATCATTTCATTGACAATGTCGGCATTTTTGCTGGCACTCTCTTCACCGACAGCTTTCAACACGTCACGCACGGCCGACTTTGATCGGTAAGTGATCACATTTGCCACTTGAGCTGCGTGATGGCGCCCGTAACGATTGAAAACATATTGAATTGCTTCTTCGCGGCGCGCACTCTCGATATCCACATCAATATCTGGAGGCCCGTCGCGCTCAGGAGACAAGAAACGTTCGAACAAAAGCCCGAGCGAGACCGGATCAGCGTTGGTGATCCCAAGCGAATAACACACCGCACTGTTGGCTGCACTACCCCGCCCTTGGCAGTAGATGTTGTTACGCCGGCAGAACTCCACGATGTCCCACACCACGAGGAAGTAGCCAGGAAAACCCAGAGCTTCAATCACATTGAGTTCGTGTTCAAGCGCTCGCCATGCCCGCGCCCGTAATGTGAGGTCCTCAAGTGGATCACTTGGTGGTGGGCCATATTTTTTAGTGGCAGATTCATTCACCACACGCCGCAAATACTGCATCTCATTCAGGCCATCAGGGCACGGGTACGGCGGCAGATTCGGCGCCAAGAGCGAAAGATCAAATGCGAGTGTGGCACCGAGCTCAGCTGCGGTTTCTACTGCTCCTGGATACCGCGCAAAGCGTCGTAGTTGTTCGCGTGCCGAACGCAGGTGCGCCATGGAGCCTGCAGGCAACCAGGAATCGTGATCAGTCAAAGCACTGCTGGCACGCACAGCGGCAAACACATTGGCGAGTCGGTGATCATTCGGTGTTGCGTAATGAACATCATTGGTGGCAACGACCGCGATCCCAGTAGTGGCAGCAGCGGCAACCAGTGCATCGTTGCGCGCACTGCACATCGGAGTGCCATGATCCCAAATCTCTGCCCACACAGAATCTCGACCAAATGCATCTATGAGTTTCGCCAGCACTCTTTCTGCTGCGGCTGGGCCGCCATCGTGCAGTGCACGCACGGCCGCACCGTCATCAGCGGCAGTTAGAACACCCACATACCCACGACACTCTTCAGCAAGCATGTGCAAAGAAAACTTCGGCGCACCTTTACTTCCTGCGAGTTGAGCCACGCTGATCGCGCGTGACAACCGTGCGTACCCACTTGGCCCTCGCGCCAGCAGCACCACGTTGCCACCGATCTCAGGTAGTGATACCTCGACCCCGAACACAGTGCCGACTCCGGTGCCACGCGCAGCTTCGGCAAAACGCACCACCCCGTAGAAGCCGTCGCGGTCGGTAAGCGCAAGTGCCGCGAGCTCAAGGCGCGCAGCTTCGTCAACTAGCGCCTCTGGATGTGAGGCCCCTGTTAGGAAACTGAAGTTCGATCGGCAGTGGAGTTCGGCGTAAGCCACCGAGCAACACTAGCGAACATATGTTCGCTTTCGCGAGGCAGCGATCAGACAACCAGTCGCAATAAGACCCGCAGCGAGCGCAAGCAATCCAGATGATTCACGCAAACCAGTTGGCGGCAAGGAATTCGCTGTCGTCGAAGGTGCAGCCGTTGTCGACGGCGCAGTTTCTGTTGTCGTAGTTGTTGAGAATGCAACCGAGGTCTCGCGGCTGAAAATCACTTGAGCAGTTGTCAATCCAAATGTTGGATCGTTGCCGATAAAACCGACTGCATCACCTGTGAAGTAACTCGAGCCGCCACCGCCAGCACCACCCTCTTCGGAGTTGTACGCGCCACCGCCACCACCGCCGGCGTAGCCAGCACCGCCACCGCCAGCCCAACTGTTGGCAGCGCCACCAGTGGCACCCTGCTTGTAGCCATCACCACCATCGCCACCATTACCGTTTGCATCGTCAACACGTGTTTTCTCTTCACCGTCTTGGCCAACATCACCACCATTGCCGCCGTTATTTTCTGGCTCAGTTCCAGTTCCAAAGAATCCACCTGTGCTGCCGGCACCGCCATCTTCACCATCGTCGCAGCACTCATCGCCACCATTTCCTCCACCAGCAGTTGAGGTTTTGTCGTAACCACCGGCTCCGCCAAGTGATGAATAAAGACCAGTGCCACCACCGCCACCGGCAATCACGATCGCGTCATCAATGTCCCAGTTGTCGGCGAGCGAGATCGATGTGTAGCCACCACCACCACCGCCTAGCACTCCGGTTCCATCCACGCCTTCTTCGCCAATTCGGATGGTGAGGGTCAGATCTCCTGGGCCGTAGTTGGCGTAGGTGCCAGTGATAATTGCACCGTAGCCACCTGTTCCACCTCCACCATCGACACCGCCGTCGGCGCCGCGCGCGATGTAGCTGAGCGCATCGCCTGGCACCATCAAACATGTCTGATTGGCAGTCACAGTGCCAAGATCTGCGCAGAGTGCAACAGGCGCGGCCTGCACGGACATCGAACTCACGAGACCCAATAACCCGACACCAGCACCTGCGATGAAGGTTGCCATTGCTGCTTGTTTACGAAGTGAATTTGTCACAGTTACTCCTCGGGGCACGTTGAGGTTTTTGCCAATGATAGACGCGTAAATCGAGGCAATTCATGAAGAGCGGAGCGTGGGATGAGCCACCCCTCTTGACGATCCCAAATATGTTCGCTTTCGCCAGAGGCTAGGTAGCGGGCGAAAGGTGGCGGCGGCCACTTATAACGGCACAACCGTAAAGCAAAAGCGCCACAATCAATAGGTTGCGATAGCCCAATATCAGCGATGAGTACTCAAGTGCCCCGCCAAGAATCGCACCAAACAAATTCGCGGCGAAAGCTGGAGTCGAGTCACCAGTGTCACGGAAACGCTGGGAGAAAATCACATTCGCAATGAAGATTGGCGCAAATGCAATCGCGCCAGCGACCAGCAACCGTGGCACAAACGAAAGTGGCAGAAGTGAACCTTGGGGAATCAGCCAGCCAATCAAAATTGAAACGCCAAGCAGTGCGTAAAGCATCTTTAGGTTCAAGCGAGGAACACGCTTGGAAACAACCACAGCAAGAAGGACTGATCCAAGCACGCTGGCAAAAACGAGGGCGTTAACCAACCAAGTGGTACCAAATAACAGCGCAAACTGCACAACGTTCTTGGTCTCCAAAAGCATGAAGGCAACACCCATGAAGAACAGATCCATATAGCTGCGCATGCCCCGTAGCGGACCACCAACGCCCCGAATCAACAGGACCGATACGAGGAGCACCAGAGCGAGAGAGACCAGGTAAAACGAAGGGATACTTGGTGTCTTCAGGTATGGAAATGGCCGGTCATCGGACACCGCTGACGGAGTGTCTTGCGTGCGTTCCCATTTTTCGCCGCGTTTACATTTGACATTCTCAGGCTGCGAACCAACTGTGAGGATCGTAATTGCGAGCGCTTCAATCTTTGTTACGCATGGTGAATGCCCAAATGCTTCCTCGAGAGTTCCGGCATATCGGTCCACCAACCATGGCTCGCGATAGAAGTTGTACATCGCAAATACACCGCCGTCGTCCAAGTGCTCCTTGTAGGTCTCTGCGGCTTCTTTCGTAAAGAGATAGCTCTCGAGACGGATAGACGATGCGCCCTGAACAAGTGTGAGTGAATCAGTTAGAGCAAGAACAATCATGTTCCACTTCTTGTCTGAACGCTCAATGTATGCACGACCGTCATCAATATGGGTGTCGACACGCGGATCGTCATAAGGCTTGTTCGGGTGATACTTCTTGGCGATATCAAGCATCTTGGGGTCAATCTCGACCGCATCAATGTGCTCTGCACCGTTAAACAGTCCAACTGAAACATCATTCCCGCTGCCAGAACCAATCACCAGCAGATCCGTCACGGGCTCTTTTGATGCACGACGCTCATGGGCTGCTTGGTAGAGCTTTGAGTCGTTACCTGCGGTTTGCACCCAGTGTCCGATGTCATTGACATAGACCGCGGCCCCTTCATCACTCAGGGTGTATTTGACTTTGTAATACGGAGTCCACTTCACGTTGTCTTGTGCAGACTCAATCCCAAGTGTCACCAACATGACTGCCAGAGGAACGGCAAGAAGTGCAACATCACGCACCGTTTTGGGCCAGATCGTCCAGATCATCGTGAGAGTTGCAATCGCACCCCAAACGAGCGGTGG
>JAFMEI010000077.1 GCA_017856815.1 Ilumatobacteraceae bacterium | reverse complement strand
GGGAGAAGCATTCATCGAATACATGAGGACCTGGCGCACGTTTGTAGGTGAGTAGTCAAAGCAGCGAACTTTTGCGACTAAGTTTCTTTTGTTGATTCAACTGAGGGAGATCACATGCGGAAGGGTCTAATCGCCGTTCTGATAAGCATCATTGGCGTGGCAATGATTGTGCCATCGGCATCCGCCGCACTTCCCGAGGGTGCGCCAGTCGAATTCTTGCAGTCAGGAAGTTCCTCCTTTCGCTGGATGGATATCACGATTGATGCCACTGGGTTAGTTGCTTATGCAGCACAAGATCTCAGTTCTGGATATGAGGACAAGATCTGGAAAACAACAGACGGTGGGACAAGTTGGGCGGCCTTATCCTCATCGCCAAGTGCAAGGTGGGTTGCGATTGATACATCAGCAGATGGTCAAATCGTGTACGCGATCAGTACTGATGGCTCAACGTGGACGCTCTACAAGAGCGTTGACGGTGGGGTGACGTGGGGAGCAGATTCAGTGCTAACGGCATACACCCTTATGTGCGACGTGGCTACAGATGATGATGGTTCACAGGTTTTTATTGCTTTCTGTGGTTCAACGATTTACGGGTCGGACGACGCAGGTGCATCGTGGTCACCAAGCATTGTTGCTGGCAATGTAACCAGCCTGGATATCTCAGGTAACGGATCAAAAGTCGTAGGAGTAGCCGGACAAGACGTCTTCATCTCTACTGATGATGGAGTGAATTGGATATCGCAGCCAGTGGTGTCAAATTCAGTTCTTTCTGCTGTAAGCGTCTCTAGTAATGGTGAAACGATTCTGTTGAGCTCAAGCGCTGGACCAGATGCCGATGCCTGGATTAGTACTGATGGCGGTTTGGACTTTGACCCCGCAGGCTTTGGGGCTGAATACGGCTCGAGTGTGCAAGCGGTTTCAGGTGCCGTGTCTGGCGACGGCACAACGATGCTTTGGGGTTGGTATGGCGGGCCATTGAAATTTTCACGCGATGGTGGCGTGACATGGACATCCCCAACGACTGCTGGGTGGCTGAGTTTTGCTATCAACTTTGACGGTTCACGTGGTGTCTTAGGGGCTGAAGGTTTTGGAGCCGCTTGGAGCTTCCGGCAGCCGGTACCACTGATCACGACCGTAAGGCCTCGTAAAGGTGAGGCACCATTTCCAGAGACTGTAACCATCGAGGGAAGCTATTTCTACGATGGTTGTGTTGTAACGCTTGATGGAGCTGGGCTTTCAACAACATTTGTTGACGAAGGCACTCTGAGAGTGCAACTTCAAGAAGATTCTCCTCACAGTGGAGATGTTGCTGTCATTTGCGATGCTGCAGCTTCAACACAATTCCGGTGGGTATACCGATCCACTGCGACTACAACCACAACTACTACTGTGACAACAACACCAACAGAGTCAACGTTGCCACCTACAGGAAGTTCTGATTCGAATTCAGTTTGGTTCGCGGGAATTCTTATTTCGGCCGGATTGGTTGTGATGTTTAAGGTGCGCCGCATCACCCACTCTCGATGAACGAAGCAGTTCTTGTGGCCAATCTGGCGGCCACGCTTGTAATGGTGGGAGTGATCTGGTTTGTTCAGATCGTGCACTATCCATTACTTGCGATAGTGCCGATCGACTCTGCCTCATCAACGGCACTCATACACCAGCGCCGTACTGCATTTGTGGTTGGCCTGCCGATGGCTGTCGAAGGTTTCAGCACTCTCGCACTACTTGGCGCAGCGCCAGCTGAAGTTTGGTGGTGGATGCCGTGGATGGGTGGGGTGTTGCTGGCAGTTGCGCTTGGAAGCACCGTGCTTTTGTCCGTGCCCCGGCACGCCAAAATGGCTCAGAACCCAACACCCGAGGTTGGCCGGGCACTAGTTCGCACAAATTGGCCAAGAACCATCGCGTGGTCACTACGCGGTGTGTTAGGAATCATCATGTTGTGCCAAGTACTGGCCGCCTGAAAGGGGAGTCCTTGATGTCACGTTTAAAGCGCCTCAATCTGATTGCTGCTTTTTTACACCTAGTGCAGGGAATTGCGATCCTCATACTCAGCAATGACTTCGCATTGCCGGTAACAAGCTTCTACTGGAATGATGCACCAAATAATCGGCTAGACATCAATCGCCTTGAACGAGTGTTTGATGTGCCAATTGCTTGGGCAGCCGCGGTGTTTTTATTTCTGTCTGCACTATTTCACTTAATTGTGGCCACAGTGGGGCGCAGTAAGTATGAGAGTGAAATTCAAGTTGAGCAGAATCGATTCCGTTGGGTCGAATATTCGATCTCATCAACTGTGATGATTCTTGCAATCTGTTTGGTATTCGGAATCGGCGACATCGCTGGCCTTCTTGGAATCGCAGGCACGAATGCAGCGATGATTCTGTTCGGATGGATTATGGAAGTGGTCAACAAGCCAGGCCAGAAGGTCTGGTGGACCCCCTTCTGGTTCGGTTGCATCGCTGGGATTGTGCCGTGGATAGGTCTTCTCTTCTATCTACTTGGTCCAGGAAGTGACATGCCCGGATTTGTATACGGCATCTTCATCAGCATCTTCATCTTCTTCAATCTCTTTGCACTCAATCAATACCTGCAATATAAGAAGGTCGGTAAGTGGGCGAGTTATATATATGGTGAACGCGCCTATCTGATTCTGAGTCTTACTGCCAAGAGCGCCTTAGCTTGGCAGTTGTTTGGTAACACGTTGTCGAATTAACGACACGTGTCATTGATCGGACTTTCACGAACCATGTGCTGTGTTGGCCGTTGTTGCGAGGTGTTTGACGAACTTTTCGGTGTCTCCCCCAAAGTCGTCCAAAGCTTTCGCGTCGAGCAAGATGGAAAGCCCCGAAGAATTGCGAATCAATACGACAGGAAATTGCTGTGCCACATGTAAGACATCGGCTGGTGCATCGTTTCGGTGAAACGTTTTGAACGGGACCCCGAGTTCGCTCGAGCAAGATAGCCATTCACGTTTGGTACGGAATACCCCGTGAGTCAAATCACAAAGTGCGCAGTGTGCGGCTCCAACACGAGCTTTCAGCCAGTATGAAATCTCGCCAATGAGAGTCGCATCGGCGTCGTATACCCCAATGAATTCGATCACTTCGTCGGCCATGAAATTGAGGGTATCGCCGTAATCGGTAGTTATTTGTCTGGGCTCTGCATACCCTTGCAAACATGTCTTCAATTGAGCGGCCCACAGCGTGCCCGGAGCCGGTGCGGCGTGCGGTCATGCGCCAGCAGTGGAAGGATCTTGCGTATTTGCACTGGCGTTATGACCCAATTGTGGTCCAGAGCCTGTTACCAAAAGGCCTGAGTGTTGACACTTTCGATGGGTCTGCGTGGGTCGGTCTCATTCCTTTTTCAATGAGGGATGTAGGGCTCGCACGCGGACCCTCGGTGCCTTATCTCGGATCGTTTGCTGAGGTGAATGTACGAACCTACGTACACGTTGATAACAAGCCCGGTGTGTACTTCTTTTCTCTGGATGTAGATCGGTTGTTGCCTGCGCTTGTAGCGAGGATGTCGTACAGAATTCCTTATTGCTGGGGGTTCACTTCTCATAACCGTGAGGGCAGTGTTTTGCGCACGGATGTGAACCGCAAATGGCCACATAAAGTTGCGCACTCGGGGATCGAGGTGGAGATTGAAGGTCCAGTCGAGGCAGACGACCTTGATGTATTTCTTACAGCGCGTTGGGGCCTCTATTCGAAATCACTTCGGGGTCTTCGCTACGCACCCGTTGATCACGAGCCGTGGCCTTTGCAGTCAGCCAAGGCAATCAGTTACGACTCTGTATTACTTGAGGCCGCTGGATTTCCAAAACCTGAGGGTGAGCCTCATACTCGGTTTTCGGATGGCGTACATGTGCGCATAGGGACACCACAAAAGGTGCGAGGACTCAGCTGAGTTTGAATTCCGAGATGTCCACGGCGCGTCCTTCATCAATTGAGAGATGTGCAGCGGCACCAATCACGACAGACCAAAGTCCATCAGTCGTAGTTACTTCTACTTCGCCCTCACCCTTGACAGCACTGATGAACCTCCGCAGTTCGACAAAGCTCGCGCCGTGATGAAAGCCAACGTGTTCAACTTCGGTCTGAGGCACTGGATCAGCGCTCACCGACCGGTCCGCGCGCTTACCTACATATAGATATCCATCTCCTGGGACCGCTGCTTCGATTTTGCCTGTGTCACCGACCACAACGATTTCTTGTTCGTTGCGTCCGCCTTCGGCGAACATGCTGAGATCAAGCATTGCGCGTACACCGTTTGCGTAATCCACGGTAACGAAGGCGTTATCCAGAATGTCCGACTGCCGCCCGTCGTAGACCTCATCGAGATGGTTCACATCCTGCCCGCCGCTGGCATAGACGCGTGTGGGTAGTGCGCCCGTGACCAGGTTCATGAGATCAAAGAAGTGGCAGCATTTCTCCACGAGAGTGCCTCCCGTGTTCGCGGTAAATCGATTCCAGTTATCTACTTTTTCCAAGAACGGGAATCTGTGTTCACGAATCGAGATCATCTTTAGATCACCGATTACTCCGGATGACAGTTGTGTCAAAAGATGGGCTATGGATGGCATGTATCGGTACTCGAGTCCCACCCATGTAACAGCATCACGTTTCTTGGACTGTTGCACTACATCTTCACAGTCTTCGATGGTGGTGCACATCGGCTTTTCGACGAGCACTGGGATATCGGTTGATAAGACATCTGCAAGGACCGATTTATGAGTGTGATTCGGAGACGCAATGATCACTGCATCAACTGCGCCGCTGGCCAAAAGATCACGATGATCTTTGAATACTGAAACGCCGTCCCAGCGATCACCCAACGTGCTCTTAGCCCATGAGAGTGGTGGGTCGTTCGGATCACTTACTGCGGTTATGGCCACGTCATCCATTGGCATCAGATTGCGTAAGTGTTCGCACCCCATCATCCCCGTGCCAATCAATCCGAAGCGTAACTTCTCCATATTTGCGAGCCTAGGTGGTGATGTCATCGCTCTCGGAACGGTGCATTTGTTCACGACTAGTCTTTGCCAATGAGCGAAAACCTCGTTTCGGCAACGCAAAGGCAGCTCGGCGCGACCGTTGAGGTTGGTCCGATTGCATTTGGTTGCTGGCGATTCACAGGGGCATCGGATGCAGACAACGCGCGCCTAGTTGCGGGAGCCCTTGATCTTGGAATCAATCTGGTCGACAACGCGGATGTCTACGGGCTCGACTGGGGCGGAGCTGGTTTCGGTGCATGCGAAGAGGCTCTTGGCCGAGTTTTCAGATTGGACCCAAGTCTGCGTGATCGAATCGCACTTGCGACCAAAGGTGGGATTATCCCTGGAGTTCCCTACAACTCCTCAGCCAAATATCTGATCGAAGCCTGCGAACACTCATTGCGTCGAATGAGTGTGGAGCATGTGGAGCTCTACCAAGTGCATCGACCCGACGTATTCACGCATCCGGACGAAGTCGCTACCGCATTCTCATCACTACATGATCGTGGACTGGTGCTCATGTTTGGAGTGTCTAACTACACACCGGCTCAAACCCGAGCGTTGCTTGCGCGCGCACATGTCCCTTTGGTGTCCACCCAACCTGAATTTTCTTGTGCCGAGTTGACGGCCATGCGCGATGGAACACTTGATTTGTGCATTGAAACTGGGATCACACCTCTTGCTTGGAGCCCATTGGCAGGTGGGCGTGTCATCTCCGGGGAAGGTCTGAATGCTGCACTTATCGCGGTCTTGGACGAGATAGCTGAACGCGAGAAAGTGTCCCGAGCCGCCGTGGCAGTTGCATTTGTGCTCGCGCATCCAGCAGATGTGGTGGCAATCGTTGGCACTCAAGATCTTCAACACCTTGCAGAGATCACAATGGCAACGTCGGTGCACTTAACTCGTGCTGATGCATATCGCATCGTGGAAGCGAGTGACGGCGTGAAATTGCCATGACCACCAAACGGTCACCAGCTGAAATCGCATGGTTCGGGGCGTTGTGCGACGACGACTACGAGCAGATCGGCGTAGTCCAAAATGATCTCCGTAGCAGTTGGGATCACTGTCGTGACATCGTTCTTGAAGCAGAACGCTGCGGCTTCGACAACATCCTTCTCCCATCTGGGTATTCCTTGGGTATTGACACCGTGTCCTTTGCGTCGTCGGTGGCTTCGCTCACATCCACGATGAAGTTGCTGGTTGCGGTTCGATGTGGGGAAGTTTGGCCACCACAATTGGCGCGACAAATGGCGACACTAAATCAAACTCTGAATGGACGTCTCACCATCAACATCATCTCTTCCGAGATGCCAGGGGAGAGTCTGGATGGTCGTGCTCGATACGCGCGCACCCGTGAGAACATGCAAATATTGCGGACTCTGCTACGTGGTGACCGGCTAGATCACGAAGGTGAGTTTTATTCTCTCCATCTGGACCCGCCACGGATCGCTGCAGAGAAACCACACGATCCACAGTTCTATTTCGGTGGTCTAAGTGAAGAGGCACGAGATGTTGCTGCGGCTGAAGCCGATGTCTATTTGATGTGGCCCGATACGGAAGAGGTGGTCGCTGAGACGATTGATGACATGCGTGTACGAGCAGCTACGTACGGTCGCACACTGAGGTTTGGCTATCGATGTCATGTGGTTGTGCGTGACACACCAGAGCAGGCCCTTGATGCCGCGAACTGGATCGTTGGTGGTGTCGATGCAAGTGAAGGGGATCGCATTCGTTCGCAGTCGCTAGATTCGCAAAGTATTGGTGTGCGCCGTCAAGCCGAGCTGCGCGAGACATCAGCCAATGACGGTTTTGTTGAGGATTATCTCTGGACTGGTATCGGTCGCGCACGCAGTGGATGCGGTGCGGCGATAGTTGGCACACCTCTAGAAGTGGCAGGCAAGATCAATCGCTATCGCGATCTCGGAATTGATGCATTCATCTTTTCTGGCTATCCCCACAAAGAGGAATGCACGCGGTTCGCGCAATCGGTACTGCCGCTTGTTCGATGACTATTAGCTGGTGACGCGGCGCTTAACTGCGAAAACCCCAACCAATCCAAGCATCACAGCGATGAGCGCAATCGGTGCTGCTGGCCCAGAGCTAGAACCGGTTGGCGGAAGTGTTGACTCGGGTGGGTCGCAGACGGGGTCATTCTCAACACAAATAGCCTCGGCAGGGCCCCACAATTCGTAGGTCAATGTGGCTGGACCTGGTGTCCATGGGAGTTCATTCTCGGCGTCACCTGCGTTCCATTCGGCTTTTGATACTGCACGCCAAGTAGTCATAAGCAATGTGTAAGCACCAGGTTCGAGTTGAACTGAAAAGTAAGGCTGATGTCCCTCCATCCAAGTGCCGTCTTCAAGTACTTCGACCATCTCTACGTTGTCGTAGTCAAACAAATTATTGAGATCGTCATTGCATCCAATTACACCCTCATCAGGATTGGTGGGATCAAAACTCGAATACAGAGCGAGGAATGAATCACCGATTGGGTTTGTATCGTTGCCTAGATATTCACCTAGGGGGTCAGTGGCAATTGAACGGAACGTGTATCGACCCGGTCTATCAATTGTGATATTGAGAGTGGTGTAGACATGGCGTCCACCTTCTTCCACATCAAGCGCGCATAATTTCTTGCCACCTAACCAGTGCTCTCCTTCATCCTCATCATCGACTGCTCCGGCGTCAAAAGTTCGTGCATCGAGTGGAATAGTCACATCTTGACGGTACTGAAGCTCACCCGGCGGGGTCCGTCCCTCATAAACAATTCCCGTGAAAACCCGAACCATGTCTTCGCCGTCCTTCCACACCATGAGATATTCACCAGCATTGAGTGTCAACTGTGAAGTTGCCGGTCCGTCGTCAAGAGGCTCTCCATCGGCTGACCAAAGGTTGTAATAATCACAGTTGGTGAATGCGACCGTTATGGTGCCATCAAGAACCCACGGACGAAAGTCTTTGTCAGCATCTGCAATGCAATCAATAGTGAGTTCGGTTGTAATAGTTCCCGTGGCCGCGGAGACTTGGCTTGAGCTGAATGCCGCTCCAGCAACCGCTAGCGACAATGACGCGACAATTAAGCGGACAGTTTTCATTGGTTTCCTTTGGTTCTGGGAGAAATTTGGTAAATGCGGCTTCGCGACGTCCACGCCAAGACGAGTGTTAATCCGGAGAGTATTAAGACCAAGGCCATGATGATCGAGTGATCAGACCGCGATCCAGTTGGAGGTAGAGACTCGCCGCTCGCGATGGTTGTTGTTGAAACTTCAGTCGACGTCGATGATGTTGTCGTAGTTGATGTGCTCGAAGTAGTGGTACT
>JAFMEI010000009.1 GCA_017856815.1 Ilumatobacteraceae bacterium | reverse complement strand
GGCGGCCTAGCCGCCGATTTGGGACACGAGGCGGCCTAGCCGCCGATTTGGGACACGAGGCGGCCTAGCCGCCGATTTGGGACATAGTCCGCTTCGGGCGGATGAAATTCACCTGACCAATTCTGTGGCCCGCCCACTTAGTGGCGACAGCAGCGATGATCGCATCAGCGATCTGGTCATCCGTTGCGTCGTTGCGCAACATGGACATGAGATCGAACTCTTCAGTGGCAAACAAGCAAGTACGAAATTGCCCATCGGCGGTGAGCCGCACGCGGTCACAATCACCACAGAATGGTTTGGTCACGGTGGGAATCACTCCAACCACGCCTCCGCCGTCTAGGTAACGCCAACGATCAGCTGGAGCTGCTCCCCGTGCTGGCATCTGCTCCAGCGGATAGACCTTTTGGATTGCGGACACAATCTCGTCCTGGCTCAGCACTTGACTCGAGTCCCAATTTCCTTCGGCATCAAGCGGCATGAACTCGATGAAGCGCATCTCGACACCACGCTCTCGACCGAACGTTGCGAGGTCGACTATTTCATCGTCGTTCACCCCTCGCTGAATAACCGCATTCACCTTCACTGGCGAAAATCCAGCCGAGATCGCTGCGTCGATTCCTGCAAGCACATTGTCCAGATCATCGCGTCGTGTCATTTGTTCGAAGCGATCCCGCTTAAGTGTGTCAAGACTGATGTTCGCCCGCTGCAGGCCGGCTGCAAACAAGTCACTAGCTACCGATTTAAAAGTTGAGCCATTCGTAGTTATCGAAAAATCATCAAGCCCAATCCGAGCGAGCTTCTCCACGAGAACCGGAAGATGTGCGCGCACCGTTGGTTCGCCTCCGGTCAAACGAACCGAACGCACACCGAAACGATTCACAAAAACTGATGTGACTCGTTCAATTTCTTCGTACGTGAGCACTTCGGGGCGAGTTAGCCACTTCATGCCTTCTTCGGGCATGCAATAGGTGCAACGAAAGTTGCACCTATCCGTGATTGAGATTCGTAAATCTCGAATTGTGCGCCCGAAGGGATCGATTAGATCCATGCTGTTGAGACTAGGACCAATCAGACAGCAACATCACTTCAAGGCGGTCACCTGCGTACACACCTTGGCCGTCTTCAACCATCGCAATGGCATTGGCAATTGATGTTGCTGCGAGTTGATGGCTGCCTTGTGGCCCGGTTGATGTGACATGCACATATCCATCTTCGTCAAACTTTGCAAAAACCCTGTTCCAATGGGTCTTTCCATCAGGCTCGCGTCGCATGTCATCGTCAGCGATCGCCAGAACCGTTGGTCGAAACGGCTCCAGATTCATCATTTGGCGAATTGCTGGTCGTGCAATTAGTTCGAAACTCACCATGCTGCTAACCGGGTTACCAGGAAGACCAAAAATCGGAACTTCAACACCAGAGCTGTTGGCCAACACTCCAAAGGCGAAAGGTTTCGCTGGCCTGATTGCAATCTGCATCCATGCCATAGACGCGATTCTTGAAAGCACCATTTTCACCACGTCGTAGTCACCCATGCTCACGCCACCACTCGTTAATACGGCATCGCATTGGTCAACTGCGGTACGAAGAGCCGTCTCAAGAGCTGCCTCATCGTCTTTGATAATTCCAAAATCAACGGGCTCTGCCCCTGCGGCGGCCACCAACTTCAACAACATCACTTTGTTGCTCTCGCGTATCTGGCCAGGAGCGAGAGGTGAACCATCATCCACGAGCTCATCACCAGTTGACAGCACGCCAATGCGAGCCCTGCGTGTAACAGTCACGGAGTTTGCATTGATGCTTGCTAACACTCCAGCCACCGCGGGAGTAATGGCAGTGCCACTGCGGAAAACAACTTGGCCCTCGCGCACGTCACTACCTGCACTTCGTATTGACTGTCCCACTCCGACACTCGCGAGAATCTCAACCGAGGTGCCCGCGGGATCCACAACCGAATCTTCGACCATCACCACCGCGTCGGCGCCTCTTGGCATTGGTGCGCCAGTCATAATCTTGATTGCGGAACCTGGCTCCAGATCGACGTCGGCTACTGCACCAGCAGCGACTGCGCCGAGTACACGAAGCTTGACTGGAGCACCTGCTGTGTCACCGGCGCGAACGGCCCAGCCATCCACAGCCGAATTGGCAAACGGCGGTACGGACTCGGCAGCAATTACATCGTTTGCCAACGAGCACCCCACGGCGGCGTCCAACGGCAGCGCCACCGCTGGCAGCACACTGATGTGGCCCCAAACATGCCTTTGTGCGTCTATGAGTTGAATCACGGTGGTCACGGTAGATGATCGCGTGGGAGAGTGTGAAGGTGAGCCTCTACACCCCTCCCCCACACAGCGGATTCACCGCCGCTTGGCAGGTCGGGGATACGGGTCACGAAGTCGTTGCCGAACTGCGGTGGGACAACGATGCTTGGACGGCTGAGTGCTATCACAGCGATGAGCGGGTCAATTTCGTGATTCGTCTTTCACCCAACTGGCAGATTCGTCAGTTCATTCTCTTTCGCGACATGGAAGATCCAGACCTATGGCTGGCAACTGACGGAGGTGGTCGCTGGGGCGAGATGAATGGTGAGCACCGAACGGAATTCGACGGTTGCCGTGGAATCGACATCGCGGGCACACCGTTCACGAACGTTTTGATGATCTGTGGTCTGCCACTGCAAGTTGGTCACTCTGCTGAAGTGCCCGTGATCAGTATCGACATGGAAACACTGGCAACGACTTGGTTAGCGCAGACCTATACACGAGTCGCTGAACATACTTGGCGGTACCACTCACTCGCTCTAAATGCCGAGGTTGAAGTTGAAGTTGACGAATTTGGATTCGTACTTGATGAACCTGGTGCGTTTAGCCGGATCCTCGGGACCTAAGCCACTCACTCAGTTGCTTGCCCACAATCGGATCCTTGAGTGCGATGTCAATCACCGTGGTCAACCAACCAAATGGATTACCCGTGTCGTAGTGATCGGAATCAACAACAATTCCGTGCATGCCCTCACGATGGATTTGCTCCTGTAGCGCATCAGTTAACTGCAGTTCACCGTTAGCACTTGGTTTTAGCGAAGCAATGTCATCCCAGATAGATGGCTCAAGGATGTATCTGCCCATCAAGACGATGTCACTTGGGGCTTCTTCGCGTTTTGGTTTCTCAACAACACCAGCAAGTTGCACGACACTTGCTCCGAGTTCCGCGGTTACATCTACACCCGGCACCACACAGCCATAAGCCGACACCTGATCCATCGTGACCCGCGCAAGGCCAAGCACACTCTTGCCAGTCTTTTGGTTCAGTTCACTCATCGCCGACAACAAATTTGCATCGGGTAGAAGTTCGTCGGGTAGGAGCACCGCAAAGGTTGCTTGCCCTACCAGCGCACGGGCACAACCGACAGCGTGACCAAGCCCAAGAGGTTTGTCTTGGTATACGAACGACACTTGTACATCGCGGCCAATTCTCTCCATTCGTGCTGCGAGTTCATCGCGCCCCGCGGCACGCATTTTGTCGACCACCATTTGTGAGGGCTTGAAGTATCCCTCGATTCCGGGTTTCGCCTCATTGGTAACAATGACGATGTGGTCGATCCCGGCCCCAACGGCCTCATCAATCGTGTACTGGATCGCTGGTCGGTCCACGATCGGGAGCAGTTCCTTGGGCACGGCTTTAGTGGCTGGCAGGAATCGGGTGCCCAGCCCAGCTGCAGGAACGACTGCGATACGTGCTGGCATGTGACGATTCTAGGGACGATCAGTATCCTGTAAGCCCATGCCTACCTACGTGTACAAATTCACCGACACGGGCGAGACCATCGAAGTTCAGCAATCGTTTACCGACGATCCGTTGACCGAGGCCGTGCACCCGGTTGATGGCAAAGTGCACCCCGTGAAGAAGGTCTTCCTCCCAGTCGGAGTCACCTTCAAAGGTGGCGGTTTCTACAAAACCGACAGTAGGGGTTCATCCAGCTCATCAAAGTCGGACACGTCTTCGAGTGCCGCGCCCGCTCCTGCTGCGGCACCAGCCCCTGCTCCATCTGACTCAGGCTCGGGATCTTCGGCTTCAACTACGGCCTGATCTTTCTTCCCCTCCGCGTCTCACGACTTCGGAGAATCATGATCAATAAGTTTCTAGGAATCACGACCACTCTGGTCGCACGACTGCGGCAAGTCGTAACACGATCACTGAGGTTGCGTCGCCTATTCGCATTGGTGCCCGCAATCGTCACTGCATTAACAGTTGGTGGCTTCGTTTTTGATCTTGAAAGCGAAAAAGATAACTGGGGCACTCGTACATGGGTGTATGTCGCCACGCAAGACTTGACATCCGGCACTCCAATTACGAAGGGTGTAGTTAAACGTGTCGAGGCACCGTTACACCTAGTCCCGCCTGACGCGATCACAACACAACCAAGTTCGACTTTGGTGCGATCCATAGAACGTGGCACGATCCTTTTGCAGGAGCATGTCGTCAATAACGACACACTGGCCACAGTGCCGACTGGGTGGGTAGTCGCGGGAGTCAGAGGCGTTGACCCTGTGATTGATCTTCACCAAGGTGATTCAGTCGTGCTCATGGCTGATGGCCAAACCGTGTGTGAGCGTGGCATGGTGACTTCGCATGAAACTGACTCACTCAGTGGAGACCTAAGCGTGGCGGTTGCGGTTCCGATTGAGTGTGCTGTACAGATGAGCGGTGTCACCGGCGGTATCAGCTTGGCGGTACACGGTGAGCGTTAGTTTGCGGGAACGATCCTTGGTGTCCACGGCCGTGGCTCGTCCCAGTGGTGGCCATAAACACGAGCCGACCGAAGTGAGGCAAGGAACGAAGCCGCATCGGTGAAGTCCTCGAGTTCGACAAAAGCACCACCGATTGCCAAAGGCACATGAGCATCGCTGCCAGCTCCTGCGAGTAAATCATGGTCGGCGGCAAACTGCGCCGCCCGCGCATTGAGGCTCGACAAGCTTGTTTTTGAGTTGATGACCTCAATTGCATCAACCATCCCCGCATCGGTGAGCATCCGTAAGGAATCTTCCTGCAGGTTGCGCCTAAGTGGATCAAAGGGATGTGGGATATACACGATTCCACCTTGATCGCGAATTGCTTTTGCGGTTTCCATTGCCGACATGCCAAAAGGAATGCGTTCGTTGATAAACAATCCAATGATCTCACCCGTATGGGAGCGAATCTCTTCACCACAAATCACTCTGTGGCCGGATTCGCGCAGTGATTCGGCAAGCGCCGATGCACCTCTTATCGCGTGATGATCTGTAAGGCAAAGTACATCAATGCCTGAAGAAGTAATCGCCGTCGTTAATTCATCAAAGGTGGTGGTGCTGTCACCGCTATGAAACGAATGTGCGTGCATGTCCACACGGACACATCCCGGTGTCTGGGGCTCTGCCAAGTGCTGGTGGCGCGCTACTGCTTCGACTGAAGGAGCCGCCAAGGCCCTACTCTCCGCTCATCATTACGTCGTTGATCACGAGGCTCACACCTGCAGCACGAGATGGCAGCCAGTCGATATCACCGCCCACTTCCACTACATCCAAAAGCATTCTCTGCAGAGTGGATGCGATGGTGAACTCACGCACAGGTGCACCAATCTTTCCGTCTTTGATCAAGAGACCTGAGGCGCCCGTGGAGAAATCCCCAGAGATCGGGTTTACACCACTGTGGAGTCCTTGAACCATCTGGATGAGAACACCATCAGAAACGTCGGCGATGAGTTGTTCTTGCGACCGAGTGCCAGGAGCCAACTGCATTGCCAAACATCCGGCCCCTGGAGTACCCCCGGCGTATCCACCGCGCACAGCATTTCCGGTGCTAGCTGTACCCGCACGACGCGCGCTGTATGAAGAATGCACAAACTGGTTGAGGCGCCCAGACTCGATCAACATGTTGCGGCGCGCAGCCAATCCTTCACCATCAAGATCAGTAGCGGTGTAAGCCAAAGGGTTGGTCGGATCATCAATCAGAGTTATCAGTGGACTCGCGACAACCTCACCAAGGCGATTGGCAAACAAACTGCGACCCTTAATCACTGCTTCACCAGAAAGTGTCGATGAGATAACTCCAAGAAATTGCGCGGTCACGTATGGGTCGAGCACAACGGTGACCTTCTTGGACGGTGGCTTGATCGCCCCGAGAAGACGTGTTGCACGATCGGCTGCTTCACGTGCAGCTTTCTGTAGATCAAACAACGCGGGATCTCGACCGACACTGAATCCAAATCCAGTTTGGGTGTCTTCACCATCTTCAGCAAGTGTGCCCACTGAAACATTTGCTGCGTTCTCGCGCCCGGCGCGACGAATACCGGTGGTTGTAGCAACGGCAACCTCACCCCAGCCATCTTGATAATCCGCTTCATCCACTCGCACGCGTGAATCTGCAGCAATCGCTAGGCGCTCGAGTTCCTTGGCCAAATCAATTTTCTTTGCCGTCGGAAACTGCTCGAGAGCATCACTCCACAGAACTTGTGGAACTGGTTCGACACCATCAGGCTCTGCGAGTCCAGCCCACTCATCAGGAGTACCGAATGCAACGTTGTCGCGCGCCTCACTCAAAACTTCAGCAATTGCTGATTCATCAAGGGTCCCCGCGTAGGCAAATCCGGTACGGCCTTCTCTGATTACACGAATGCCGATGCCCTCACTTTGAGCCGAGACAAAGTGTTCGACTTCACCTTCATAAACACGAATGCTCGTCTCGCCGCCGCGCGAAGCAAATGCTTCTACTTGTTCACCGGGCTTTGCTTGTCCGACAACACGGTCGACAATTTCCTGCAGCGAGCTCATGCTGCAGTTCCACCGATCGTGAGGCTCTTCACCCGAAGGGTTGGTTGACCGTCGCCGACGGGTACACCTTGTCCATCTTTTCCACATGTGCCGGGGCTACCCATTGCAAAGTCGTTGCCCAGGAGATCAATATCTTGCAGAACTTGTGGCCCATTGCCGATGAGGTTTCCTTCACGCAAAGGCTCGGTTATCTGGCCATTCTCGATTAGGTACGCCTCGGTCATACCGAACACAAAGTCACCAGTTGCGGTGTTGACACTTCCTCCACCGAGTTTGGCTACGTAAACACCATTGGGCGTGTCACGAACGATTGCTTCGGGGTCCTCCGTGCCGTTCAAAACGTAAGTGTTGGTCATGCGAACCATCGGCAGGTAGGTGTAATTCTGACGCCGACCATTGCCACTCACCTTGTGTCCCTCTTTGCGTGCGCGTAAGTAGTCCCACATGTAATCAGTAAGAACGCCATCTTGAATCAGAACGTTGTACTGGCTCGGGTTGCCTTCGTCGTCAATCCCGATGGCGCCCCACTCACCACTCATGGTTCCATCATCAACGAGTGTTACTAGCGGTGACGCGACGAGTTGCCCTACGCGGTCACGGTAAACACTTGCACCTTTAGCGATGAGGTCGGCTTCCAACCCATGGCCACATGCTTCATGAAACAACACCCCGCCACTTCCGCATTTGATGACCACGGGCATTGCGCCAGAAGGAGCCGGCCGAGCACGGAGCTTGGTGATCGCCTGATTCGCAGCTGCGAGGCCCACATCCGCAACTTTGTGTCGGTCAAACAGTTCGAACCCCATTGTGTGGCCGAGGCTTTCGTATCCCGTTTGCATTCCCGAATCACCATTCGCCACAACGCTGACCCGAAATGCAGTGCGAACCTGAGCATCCGTTGCATAGACACCTTCAGTGTTGGCAACGAGGATTTCTCGGCGCGCATCGGAATACCCAGCAGACACCTGCACGATGGCACCATCGACCGACCTAGCTGCTTCATTTGCTTCAAGCAAGAGTTCAACTTTGCGCGCTTTCGCCACACTTGTTGGATCGACATCGATGTTGTTCACGGGATGTGACGAGGGTGAACCAAGGGCAACAACTTTCACGCCGTTGCCGCCACCCTTGGCCGCGGCTGCAGCCGCTCGCGCCGCAGTTTCCAATCCACGCTCCGTTAGATCAGAGGTATACGCATATCCAGTTGTCTCACCGACCACGACTCGGATGCCCGCGCCTCGATCACGACCACTCGTTACCTGCTCTACGCGACCGTCATCGAGTCCCGCACTCGTCGAACGGCGATCTTCGGCGAAGATCTCGGCAAACTCACCCCCGTTTGCCATCGCTACGGCGAGAACGGACTCTGCAACTGAGGATTCAACCAACTGACTAGCCATTTCCTAACCCTACAACCGACCTAAATTATTCAGGCATGACACACCGCTCGGAACACACATCGCCATCCGGGCATGTCCGCCACCATCGGACTTACTGGTGGAAAGAGGCCCTGATCATGGGCGTCTTCTATCTGATCTATAGCTGGGCCCGAAACCAGTTTGGAAGTGCGAATGTAAGCGATGATGCAGTTCCCCTACAGGCGTTCAACAATGCGCTTCGCGTAATTCGGCTTGAACGCGCAATGGGGCTCTTCCACGAAGAAACGGTTCAGGAGTGGTTCTTGTCGTACGACTGGTTCATTCAATTCATGAACACTTACTACGGAACGATGCACTTTCTGATCACCGTTGCTGTATTTGTAATTCTCTACAGGCGACGCCCAGATGTTTTCCCGCAGTGGCGTAACACATTGGCAGCAACTACTGCTTTGGCAATTGTTGGCTTTTCACTGTTTCCTCTCATGCCTCCACGCCTGCTGGACGAGCCTTGCCCACCGAAGGCATACGGCGGAGTATGTATTGAATCGACGATGCGCAGTAACCCAAATGACGGTGAACCATCGTTTGGTTTTGTCGACACGCTGAAGGAGTACGGCGGACCTTGGTCATTTGACTCAGGCACGATGGAAAAGATCAGCAACCAGTTCGCTGCAATGCCGAGTTTGCACATCGGTTGGGCTTCGTGGTGCGCATTCGCGCTTTGGCCACTGGCACGAAAACGCTGGGTGCGGGCTGCATTTCTCTTGTACCCAGCATTGACCCTGCTGTGCATTGTCGTCACCGCCAACCACTTCTGGCTCGATGGCGTGGGGGGCCAACTCGCATTGGGTCTTGGGTTTCTGATCGGAACGGGGATTCACCGGTTCAACCAGGCCCGATTAGACCGCCAACTAGAACGGCTTTACGCCGATACCTGAGTCACATAGGACTTGTGGGGGTCCCAGCGTTAGCGTTGAACCCGCAATGTTCCTCGAGCAGATCCACTCCCCCTCTGACCTAAAGCCACTTTCATATAGTGACCTTGACCTGCTCGCAGGCGAGATCCGCGATTTCATCGTGCAGGCAGTGAGTGAGACCGGTGGACACCTTGGTAGCAACCTCGGCGCAGTTGAACTGACACTTGCACTTCATCGCGTTTTTGAAAGCCCAAAGGACGCAATCCTTTGGGATACCGGACACCAGTCATACGTGCACAAGATCGTGACGGGCCGACGCCACAACTTTGCTTCACTCCGCCAAAGTGATGGCCTCTCGGGTTATCCAAGTCGCACTGAATCCGAACACGACTTCATTGAAAATAGCCACGCGTCAACGGTGCTCTCGTACGCGTTTGGGATGGCGATTGCGCGTGATACTGGAGCTGACCCTGATCGTCGATTTATCGTTGCGGTTCTCGGTGACGGTTCAATGACCGGTGGCATGGCCTATGAGGCTTTGAACAACCTTGGCCACTCAAAGCGACGCGTGATAATTGTCCTTAATGACAACGGCCGCAGTTACGCGCCCACGATTTCCAATCTCACAGCATCAAACACTGTGACGATGCCGGTTGATCTGGAACAAGATCTGACCGGTGAACTCAAGTTCCCTGAACGAATAGTTGAAAAACTTGCACAGGGATTCAACACGATCAGAATGAATCCGGTTTACGTACGCAGACAGCGTCGGATTGAACAGTTCCTGCGCGACCTCCCCCTCGTTGGTCAACAAGCCGAACGAGGAATGGAAGCTTTCAAAGCAGCAGTGCGTGAATTCCTGCAGACAACTTCATTTTTTGAAGCACTCGGCGTTCGTTATCTCGGGCCATTCGATGGCCACAACATTCAAGAGATTGAACGCGCGCTGCAAGCTGCAAAGGATCTGAATGCAGAGGGGCCAATTGTGCTCCATCTGCTTACACAGAAGGGTCGCGGGTATCCACCAGCGGAGGACGATGACGAAAAGCATCTTCACGACGCTCCCGTGTTTGATCCAATGAAGGGCCCACCAAAGGCACTGCCTACTGGGTACACGCAGGCTTTCGCTGAAGCATTGTTGAAAGAAGCCGAGCTCGATGACCGCATCGTGGCCATAACAGCTGCAATGCCTGGACCAACGGGACTAATTCCATTCGAAGAGCGTTTCCCTTCAAGGTTTTTTGATGTCGGAATCGCCGAACAACATGCGGTCACGGCTGCAGCCGGCATGGCGCTCGGCGGTCTACGCCCAGTAGTTGCTCTCTACTCGACATTTATGTCACGTGCATGGGACCAGGTTGTTTACGACGTTGCATTGCACAAGTTGCCAGTCATTTTCTGCCTTGATCGTGCGGGCATTACGGGTGACGATGGTCCAAGCCACCATGGCGTATACGACATGGCATTGTTGAGCAAAGTTCCAGGCATGCGTGTGTTGGCACCTTCAAGCGTGCAAGAGCTACACCAAATGCTCCATGATGCAGTTGCATTGTCTGATTCGGGCCCCGTTGTCGTTCGCTACCCGAAAGGCGTGGCACGCACAGTTGCTGAATCTGAAGTTGGCACCGGGCTGCAAGCACGAGTTGCATTCGAACCATCGCAATCGGCTGAGGTGTGCATACTCGCGGTAGGCAAACTGCTCGGTAATGCAATCAAGGCAGCCACAATTCTCAGTGAATCGGGCACCCCGACCAAGGTTTGGGATGTCCGCAGTTGTGCCCCGCTTGACCCCGCAATGATTGCCGATGCTTCAAAATTCAAACTCGTCATCACAGTGGAAGACGGAATACGAGACGGTGGCATCGGCATGGCAATCGAAGACTCGATCATGAACGTCGCGGGCACAAATTCACGGGTGCATGTGCTTGGTGTACCCACTACCTTCATTGCCCATAACAAACCAGATCGAATTTTGGCTTCGCTTGGGCTGGATGCCGACGGAATTGTGACGACAGTGCGTTCTTTGATCGCCTAGCGTCAAAGACGTGAACTTCGATCGCGAAAGTGAGCTCGCCCTCGCGCACACACTGTGTGACACTGCCGATGCGATCACCTTGCCAGCTTTCACATCTCGTTCCTTCGCGGTAGACCGCAAGGCTGATCGCTCAGAAGTCACCGAGATTGATCGTGGTTGTGAAGTTGCATTGCGCACGCTCATTGAAGCGTCCCGGCCCGGGCATGGTGTGGTGGGAGAAGAATTCGGTTCAAGCGGGCCACAAGATGCCGATCTCATCTGGATTATTGACCCGATTGACGGAACGACGAATTTCGTTCGTGGTGTCCCCATCTACGCAACTCTTGTTGCCCTAGTAGACACTTCTAAAGGCAGTGACAACGTTCTTTTGGGCATGGTCTCCGCACCAGCTCTCGGTACACGTTGGTGGGCTACCCGTGGCGGCGGTGCATTTCGAGATGGCCAAAGGCTGCAAGTAAGCGACACCGTCACACTCCCTGAAGCACACGTCAGCATCACCTTCAATAAGGGATGGGAAAAACTTGGTCTTCACCATGCACTTGCTGAACTTGCCCACCTCGTGGCAAGGCCCCGAGGCTTTGGTGATTTTTGGCAACACATGTTGGTCGCCGAAGGATCAATTGATGCTGCGGTAGATGCCATTGGTGTTGCTCGCTACGACCTCGCTGCTCCAAAGATCATCGTTGAGGAGGCCGGTGGCCGGTTCACCGATCGCCATGGAGCTGAAAACTTAACCAGTAAGAGTGCCATCAGTAGCAACAACCGACTGCATGATTCGGTGCTAAAACACCTTCAGGTATGAGTCGACGCATAGTTATCAAAAATGGTCTCGTCGTAGACGGTCTGGGTGCCGCGTCACCTGCACGACACACGGACGTTGCTTTCGCTAACGGCACAATCACTGAGGTTGGCAAAATCACGACTTCAAGTGCAGACCAAGTCATTGATGCCGAGGGAATGATTGTCACACCGGGATGGGTTGACATCCACACCCACTACGACGCACAAGTCAGCTGGGACCCATATATGACCCCAAGCAGTTGGCACGGAGTCACAACTGCAGTGATGGGCAACTGCGGAGTTGGTTTCGCTCCCGTTCATTCAACTGACCACGATCTGCTAATTGAATTAATGGAAGGCGTTGAGGACATTCCCGGCAGTGCTATGTCTGAAGGCATCACATGGGACTGGGAAAGTTTCCCGGACTATTTGGATGCAATTGAGCGCCAACAGCGAGTGATGGATATTGGTGCTCAGATCGCCCACGGCCCGCTTCGCGCCTATGTGATGAGAGAACGAGGCGTTGCTAATGAGCCAGCAACCGCTGAAGATATTGCACAAATGTCTGATCTTGTTGAAAGTGCTCTTCGCGCAGGTGCACTTGGTTTCAGCACGAGTCGCACACCAATTCATCGAAGCAAGAACGGTGAGCTCGTACCTGGAACTACAGCAGATGCCGATGAGCTTTTTGCAATTGGCGAAGGAATGGCTCGTGCGGGTCATGGCCTGTTGCAGTTTGCACCTGAACACGTGAACCTTCTGACGCATGAATGGGGCTGGATGCGCGAATTCGTGCAACGCACTGGGAGACCCGTATTTGTCAATATGAATCAGTCTGATGCCGCACCCGATCTGTGGCACGAGGTTCTCCAGCAACTGGATGCTGCTCATCAAGACGGCCTACCGATTTACGCAGCCGTTGCTGGGCGCGCCATCGGAGTGATGATGTGTTTGCAGGGCAGCTTGCACCCGTTGCAATTTCATCCCGCCTATTCCGAAGTTGCTCACCTGCCGCTTGAAGATCGGGTGCAGGCGCTCATGGCCCCTGATCGCAGGTCGCGAATCATTGATGAAGAGCCAACTGGCTTTGCCGAAATCATGATGGGTGTCTACGCCAAGAGTTTTCTGGTCCACGGAGCAAACATTGACTATGAACCCGACCCTCGCGACAACATCTATGGAGTCGCAACAAAGCTTGGTGTAAAACCAATTCAGGTTCTTCTCGACCACATGTGTTCAGACCACGGCAACGGAATGATCTACATGCCGTTTTTTGGATACAACTACGGAGATCTTTCCTTTGTTGAAGCGGTTCAGCAGCATCCACACACACGCATTGGCCTTGGCGACGCAGGAGCGCATTGTGGGGCAATCTGCGATGGCGGCATACCCACATTCATGCTGACGCATTGGGTTCGCGACCGTGCCCGTGGCTCAAAGATGTCGCTTGAGCATGTGGTCCACCGTCAAACCAGAGAGACTGCAACAACTTACGGATTGATGGACCGCGGTGCAATCGTCCCTGGTCTGCGCGCTGACCTAAATGTCATTGATTTCGACAATCTCAGTTTCACGACACCGAAAATGGCGTTTGATTTCCCTGCCAACGGCAAGCGCTTGATTCAAAAAGCCAATGGATACAAGGCCACTTTCGTAAATGGCGTACAAACCGTCGCAAATGACGAATTCACCGAACAATTTCCAGGGCGCTTAGTCCGCGGCCCACAATCCGTCTGATCGGATACGGTGAAGGTATGCCCAGATGGAGACACGCTTTTGCCGTTGCTATTGGAATCCTTGGAGTGCTCATTGGTGCTCTTCTCGCAATCGCCGTCGGTGACCCCGCTGTGCTCATGGTTGTAGGCGGTGGCGCGTCCACTGGCATTGGGTACTGGCTCGGCGCAGTTCTTCATCGCCGCAAGTCGGCTTGATCACCTTCTACGTAGCCAGACTCAACGAACGCTTCGTCTCCCCTGCCTTGCGCACGGATTTAATCAACCTTGCATCTGACTGGCTAGCGGACAACTATCCGATTGAAGATCGCGCAGATGGCGTGCGGGTGCGTGTTCGTGAAGCAGAAGATGATCCCGTTTGGCGAGTAGTTGTTGATGACAATCGTGATCCCACCAAGCCTGCTATTTCAACAACGGTCACCGTTGTACTGGATGAATCAGAGGATCTCACCTTTGATGTTCGCTGTGTTGCCATTCCTTACAGTGACTCGGTGTCACCGCGGCAACCATTGCCGCTTCCACCTTTGCACCTGACCAGGCTCGTTGCCGCGGCTGCGTCAATGCTCGAATCTCGGGATGTGGGCTGGGAGATTCAACCAAATGCTGTGAGTCTTCGCACCGAACTTGATGGTCAAAGTCTCGGCGCGATCATTGGTCTACCAACTCGAAAACTTCCATTGTTTGTTTTCGCACCGAAGGAAGGCCCTTCGGCAACACAGTTGCCAAAACAAATTCCTGTGCTGCTCGCGGCGAATGCCCACTGCGTAATCGTCGAGACACGCAGCGCCGCCGATGGTCTCGCGGCTGTTTGGGGTTCAAACCTTGTTCAACCCGGCACCATTGCCGTTATCTGGCCAGGGAACAAAGGTGTCAACTCATGGCAGACCGGTGGCGCAGCAGCTGACGAGATTAACAACAAGATCTTCGCCGCTGCTCGTGCTGTTATCGATGGGGCAAGCGGATCACTTGGTCCTGTCAGATTGCCCATGATGCGACCAACCACAGAACTCGTTGCCAAGGCAGTTGAGGACGATGTATCAGCATTAGCCCTACAGCTGGAAGCGTTGTATGACGAAATTGAAGAGCTCCAAAGTGCACTCAGTAATGCCGAGCAGCAGCTCATCAACAAAGAAGAAGACCTAGAAGAAAAACAGCGCCTGCTTGATGTTCTGGTCCTGCAAAAGGTTGGCCTTGAGATTGAACTTGGCCGCGACAATGTGGGTATTCGAGCCTCAAGCATGCCTGACGTGCTGCGACAAGCGAAAGCCACTTGCACCGATCTGCAATTTCATCCCGATCTTGATGACACTATTCAGGAGTTTCAGTACCCAGACCCAACCAAGGTGCTGATGGACCTTCTCAAGCTAAATGCGGTCGCCAAGAAGTGGATCACCAATCAAATTCCGATGTCTTCGTTCGCCATCGAGTGCAGCATCAAAGGGCTTGTCTACACACCTAATGTCTCGCAAACAGCGCGACAAAAATATGGTGAGGATTACACCTTCATGTGGAATGGGAAAGAACACTTAGCGGGCGACCACTTGTCACGCGGCAAACACGCGAACCATTGCCGAATCTATTTCTTTCGCGATCAAGAAAGCCGTGAAGTTGTTGTCTGCCACATCGGGCGGCACCTACGAGACAAGAAATCAGGCTGAAGCGTCATTGGTCATGTTGCGCACCGTGAGTGCGCCGAAGACCAACGAAATTGCCACCATGCCCATACCAACTGCTCCCCACACTTCTGCCCTGCTCAGCTGTTGAAGCGTTGGATTATCAAGCTGCTCAGTCCCACCAAGCACATAACTCACAACCACGCCACCGATATACATCCACCACCAGAGGGGAAGCTTTGAATACCGCGCTGATGGGTAACCGCGGCTCATCAGGTATCTGGCGATGTCGTTGAAGTAGCGATACGGAATGAAAATGTTTGCAATCGGGATGAAGAATCCTCCAATTGCCATGCCATTCGAACCCCTCGCTGGATATCCGAGGTCACGCATGTTGGCAACGTTTTTGTAGGTCCAGATGATGAGCAACACGAACACTGCAATGCCTGCGAACCCGAGCATCCCAGCGAAAGTTGCGACCATGTCGTCAGCATCAGCAACGGTGCTCGAAAACGAATCAACTTTTCCATCCATCACATCTTGAACAACTGAATACCGATTAAAACGCGCAAACGCCGCCAGCGCTGCTAAACCTGCAGCGATGAACATCATCACACTCAATGCCGTACCAACACCCGCAATTCTGCGTAGTCCAAAGGAGGGCTGATAGGGCCAGGTTGGCGGGGGAAGTTCGCTCATGAGAACAACTTAGGTGCCCAAGTTGCTCATCGCGTGCAATCAGGTCAGGTAAGGATTGGTGCCGCTTGCGTGGTCCGTAACATCGACCACTTTTTCAACGTCGGGCACCATCTCGACAATCTTGGCTTCAACGCCACCCATCATGGTCATCTTGCTCATTGAACAACCTTGGCAGCCGCCACCCATTGATGTGAACACCACGCCTTCACCGTTGTGTCCGACATAGGTGACATACCCGCCGTGAGCAGCCAGCATCGGATTCACATCTACCGCGATCACTGCTTCTACTGCTGCTGAGAGCTCATCGCCCTTCACCAGCCCTTCGATGTTGACTTCCAGCGGTGCAGGCTTGTTTGGGTTACGCATCACAAAGCCGGATGAATCAGCGAAGTCGAGTGTGGCGCCACTCAACAGTTCGATGTCTTTAATCGGCAAGATGATCTTCAGGCCGTTGATGGTCCGCACTTCTTCATTGATGGCAGCCTTGGTCACGGTTTCAAAAGCCAGGTCATATCGAAACGGTTCACCGGGCCCAGAAATGATCTCTAACCTGAGCCCAAGATCTGCAGAATCTGGCTCCTCATCACGAAGTGCTACGAGTTTCCCGTGCGCAAGCTCGGTGATCTCAATGATCTGGTTCGTGCTGTCGGTTGCAGCGGCAAAGGGAGAAAGTGGGCTCACGACCTAAAGGCTAACCGCGCGCTCCTCAGATTGACAGGTCCTAGTTCGGCATCCGGCGATAGCATCGTGTTTGAACCGGGGAGCTCGTAATCGCGGGCTGAGAGGGTGGCGACAACCACCGACCCGAAAACCTGATCTGGGTAATGCCAGCGGAGGAAGCATGAATTTGAAGACCAATATCTCAAGACCAGCGGTGTTGGTGATCGGTGGCGAAATGCCCCGCCGCTCGACCGTTGAGGCGCTACCACATGATGCATTGGTCATAGCTGTCGATTCGGGCTATCGCCATGCGCGTGCTTTGGAACTCGGAGTTGATGTCCTAATTGGTGATTTGGACTCAATCACTAAAGATGACCTCGAGCACGCACGAGTAAATGTGCCGATTCTGCACACGGCGCCTAACGATAAAGATCAAACCGACACCGAACTAGCAATTGAATGGGCTCTGGACAACGGTCACCAAACTCTTGTGATTCTCTATGGCGGTGGCGATCGCATTGATCACCATCTCGGCGTGATGCACACTCTCGCTAATCCGCGTCTTGCGGGTATTGATGTCGTGGCCTACGTAGGAGATGCAAAGGTTCACGTAGTGCATGGCCCAACCGCAATTGAACTGATATGCGCGGTTGGAACCACGGTGGGACTGGTACCGATTGCGGGGCACGTAGAGGGTGTCACTACTGCTGGATTGCAGTGGCCACTCAATGAGGAACAATTAGTTTCCTGGGCTAGTCGTGGAGTCAGCAATGTCACAACTGATGAGCGACTCCTCGTGCGCATTCAATCTGGTGTGTTGCTGGTGATCATTCACGAGGAGAAAGACCAATGAAGCGAACCATCACAACATTTTTGATCTGTTCTGGATTTTTCCTATTCAGTTGCAGTAGTCAAGAAACATCGGCACCGACCAAGGTCAGACTTCTCGCCTACGACTCCTTTGTGGTCAGCGAAGGCATATTTGATGATTTCACAGCCCAAACGGGTTACGAGGTTGAAGTTGTTACGGGGGGTGATGCTGGTGAATTGTTGGCCAAGGCGAGTGTCACCGCTGGAAACCCCGAAGCTGACGTGATGTGGGGAATCGACAACACTCTTCTCACAAGGGCAATTGACGCAGATATTTTCGCTTCCTATAAATCAGACCAACTGGATGCCATAGATCAAGAACTCTTAAATCTGATTCCTGATGCAAAGGTGACCCCAGTAGACACAGGTGATGTATGCCTCAACATCGACCGCGTTTGGTTTGACGAAAATGCGGTCAACCCACCGACTCGCCTCGCTGACTTGGTTAAACCGGAATACTCCGGGCTCACCGTGATTCCAAGTGCCGTCACTTCGTCAACTGGGCTCGCTTTCTTGTTGGCCAGCATCGCTGAATTTGGTGATGGATGGCAGGACTGGTGGCGCCAACTGCTTGCTAATGAGGCCTTAATTGTGGATGGCTGGACGCGGGCGTACACCGTTGAATTTTCTGGATCAAGTGGAGCTGGCAATTATCCGATTGTGGTCTCATACGGAACCAGCCCACCGGCAGAAGTTCTGTTTGCAGACCCTCCAGTCGATACACCACGAACTGCGGTTGTGGCCGATGGCTGTTTTAGGCAAGTCGAGTTTGCGGGTGTGCTGCGTGGTGCCAACAACGAAGATGGAGCACAAGCACTTATTGATTATCTAATCAGTGCAAAATTCCAAGCAGACATTCCCCTGAACATGTTTGTGTATCCGGTCAACAATGATGTTGTTCTGCCAAAGGTGTTCACCGACTTTGCAGTCAAACCCGAACGACCACTGGTGATCTCCCATTCTGAAATTGACACAAATCGGGAAACCTGGTTGGGGCAATGGTTGGCATTAGTGGGTTGACCGTTCGCCGCTTTCAACGCATTGGTCTGATAGCAGCGGTACCTGTACTGCTCACTGTTGTGGTGCTAATTCTCTGGCCGGCAACCAACATTGTGATTCGATACTTTCGCTGGGATCACTTCACCTCGGCCTTCAGCGATGAACGAATCCAGCGTGTTCTATGGATCTCAGTCACACAAGCAACACTGAGTACCGCACTCGCAGTCCTGATTGGCGTGCCGCTTGCATCCCTGTTTGCCAAACATCAATTTCCAGGTAAACGTTTTGCTTCAGCATTGGTGACCGTGCCATTTGTCCTTCCTTCGGTGGTTGTTGCGATTGCTGCGCTGTCTCTTTCGGGTGGCAAGCGCCCATTGCTGACAATTGTGGTGGCACATGCTTTTTTCAATGTTGCAGTAGTAGTGCGAATTGTGAGACCCAGTATTGCTTCCAACACCACATTTGATAATGCGGCAACCACACTTGGTGCAGGCGCCCTCAAACGCTTGATGCAAATTGATGTTCCACTCGCACGGCACTCCATTCAAAATGCAGCTGTGGTGACCTTCATCTTTTGCTTCACGTCCTATGGGGTCGTGCGGATTATTGGTGGACTCAGCACCACGACCACAGAAGTTGAGATCTACACCCGAGCAATCCAACTTGGTGATATGTCAACTGCTGTTGCACTGGCATTAGTGCAGACATTCTTCTTGGCGGTCGTGACCCTCGTGTTTCGTCCTGCTGCCGAAGCATTCCGGTTCAAGCCATCAACAACAGCAATTCGCCAACTGCGCCCGTTAAGTGTCGTAGGAGTGTGGGTTGCGTGTGGACTGTTCTTGGTGCCAAGCGCTGTAATCGTGCTGAAGTCTTTGCGTAGCCGAGGCAATTGGACCACTGCGGGATGGGAGCAAATTGATCTCGGAATTGTTCTACGGTCACTTACTTTTGCTGCAACCGCTTCAATTTTGTCATTACTGCTCGCCGGGCTTTTGATGGTGGCCACAACTCACTCGGGTGCAACAAGCCGACTGATCAGTGCAATCGCATCCATCCCAATCGCAGTGTCGGCGATCGTTCTTGGTGTAGGTATCGTGGCCACTTTCAACTCTGGCTGGTTGGATATTCGTGGCGCGATGTGGCTGGTCCCGACCATGCACGCGATAGTTGCAACGCCTATTACCTTTCGGATTCTTCGGGCTTCTCTTGACACGATCACCAGCGACCACCGTGCGGCTGCGGCAACTCTTGGAGCATCACCCTTGCGCACAATAATGACGGTGGACTTGGGTGCTGTTCGCAGATCAGCGCTCTATGCCGGCATCGTGTCTGGATGTGTTTCGTTGGGCGAGTTTGGTGCCACCTCAGTTCTGGCTCGTGACAGTTCGCGCACTATTCCAATTGAGATTTCTCGTTTGCTGGGGAAACCGGGAGATTTGAATCAACTACACGGTTATGCATTGGCAACCCTTCTTTTATTGATTATTTCAACGGCAATGTTTTCCACGGGGAGATCCGATGCTTGAGGTTCGTGGGGTGAGTGTCTCATTCGGAGACGTAGAGATATTGCGCGATGTGTCCTTTATGGTCAGTGATGCCCAAACCGTGGCTTTGCTCGGCCCGAGTGGAGTCGGCAAGTCAACTTTGTTACGTGTCATTGCCGGACTCGTAGATCCAAATACTGGCGACATCTTCATCAATGCGAAAGATGTGGGCCGCGTTGCGCCACATCGTCGGGGAGTTGGGCTCGTGTTCCAAGACAATGCTTTACTTCCCCATCTCACGGTGAGAAGCAACATCGCATACGGCCTTCGACAAAAGAGGGTTCCTAAACGTGACCGCGAAAGACGCGTGGCTGATCTGCTCAACATGATGCGAATTGAACACTTGGCAGACCGCAAAGTAGACACACTCTCAGGGGGTGAGGCAAAGCGCGTGGCTGTCGCGCGGACGTTGGCTCCTGAGCCGCACGTGGTTCTCCTCGATGAACCCTTGACGGGTCTTGACTCCGAAATCTATGAATCAGTGATTACTGATCTGACTTCAGCTCTCAAAAAAAGTCAGGCATCAGTTGTCTGGGTCACACACAACTTGACTGAAGCCAAACGTGTGGCCTCAGCGATCATCCACCTATAGCAACTTCAAAAACAAAACGGACCGTGTCATTCGCAGTGGGCTTAGCGAACACTTCCACTTTCCAGATTCCCGTGTAAGGGAAATTAAGCACGCCGATCCAATGATTGGGAGAAGCCTCGCTTACCGTGGCATCCAAATTGGGCACTGAGCGTTCGGGGAGCGAGTATCGAATCGTCACATCGCCCACCCTGCTCAGCGCACCACCTGGCGGACTGAATAAAACATGGATCTCGTTTGCTCCCGTGCCAACTGGATCCACCGTGACATTGGCAACCAAACCTGCTTCAACTGCGGTGCGCTGGAACACCGTGCCCGATGCGCTGATGGGCGGTGTCACCGCAAGAACTGATGCCAGCACAAACGCCGCTAAGCCAAACGCTGCTTCAGCAGCCAACACCTTCTTTGGTTGTGTGGCACCTTGCAGTTTGCGCCGCACAATCAATGCAATAACGCCCATTGCAACAACCAGTAGGAACTTAGTAATTGTGATCTTGCCATAGGTCGAATCAAATAGTCCTGACAACCCACCAAGATTTCGTGCTGCGGTTAACACACCTGACAACACAACCGCAGGTAGGACAAAGTTCATGATTTTTGCGAATCGTTGTACGCCGCTTTCCAAATTGCTTGTTGCACCGCCAACTAGAACGGCAATGATTCCACCAATCCAAATTGAAACAGCAACGACGTGAACGGTTGTTACGAGGACCGCTATCGCCACTGGTGATTCCGAACCTGAGTGACCACCCGCGGCAAAGGTGCCAGCCAGCAATACAAGAATCAGGCCAAGCATTCGCCGTGGCATCCGCGACCCAACGATGGCGATAGCAACAAAGAACAGAATTCTTGCCACCATCATGGTCCCTGAACGTGTGTTCATTGTGTCTGCAAGAAGTGAGACATCAAATGCATCAGCAAAACTTCCACTAAGCGTGTTTGGACCTGTCATGAGCAGTACAACAAGAACACTGACTGCGCCGACTGCACCGACTGTCGACAGGCGGAGGCGGCGACTAACGATGTTTAAGACAAACAACCCAAATAACAATGCCAATGCGGCATATGAGATGTACCGCCCAACTCCAGCTACACGGCCGGGAAGTGGGTCGTCGCCTTGTGAACCCACCACGGTGGAGACAACTTCGTTACCCACAGGCAAACTGCTCTCACCAATCTGGAAACCAAACGCGCCTTCAACCGCATGACCATCAGCGGACATAACGCGCCACACGACGAGGTACCCACCATCTTCCAGCTCCGGCATTGCCACGCGGACCCAGTCATCCCCGTCACCACGCCCAAGTTTCGCTGTGACCACTCGCTCACCGTCAGAATCAAAAACGCGCATCCACCCGAGAGCAGTGTCCACTGGCTCGTCAAAATTCAGTGATACCGAATTCGGAGCTTTGGAAACAACGGAATTTGCTGCTGGCTCAGTTGATTCAATAACTGCATGCGCAAGCGATTGACGCGCACCGAGCGCAAGGAATGAGCCAGCCACCAGTGTTGCGAAAACCACCAATCGCAGGATCAACGGTTTCATACGCACAACTTGAGACTATTCAACTGCCCCTAGCGGTGTCCGATCGCTTAGGTATGACCACAACAGTCCCATCTCCATCTGTGTGCACCGTCGCAGATACGCCGTAGAACTCCGCCAAGGTTTCGGCCTTTAGAACACTCTCTGCTGGCCCACTAGCCGCCACCACACCTTGATGCATGAGACTAAGGCGATCCGAGTAGAGACCCGCGAGTGTGAGGTCATGCATTGCAGAGACAACAGTTAGCCCGTGCTCTCGTCGCATGCGATCTACCAGCTCAAGTGCTTGTTGTTGATGACCGATATCGAGTGCTGATGTTGGCTCATCAAGTAGCAACAGCGGTGCTTCTTGTGCGAGCGCTCGGGCAATGACCACACGTTGTCTCTCGCCACCACTAAGCGATGAAAGCTCTCGTCTTGAGTATCCGACCAAGTCGAGCCGGCGCAAAACTTCTTCAACCATCATGAAGTCCTCGCGGCTTTCATTACTGAAGCCAACTACGTAGGGATTGCGCCCGAGGAGTACATACTCGTGCACTGTCATTGAATCTGGCAGTAGTGGCACTTGTGGGACATAAGCGACAAGTTGAGCGCGCCTCCGCACCGAGCGTGACTTCACCGGAGTGTCATCAATGGTGACACTTCCAGTGTGTGGAGCGAGACCAACTATTGCCCGCAGGACCGACGACTTGCCTGCACCGTTTGGCCCTATTAAGCACAACCATTCACCGGGTCGAACATTTTCTTCAAAGTCACGCACGGCCTCATGGCGACCGTATTTAACGCTCAGTGATTTGATCTTGAGAGAAGTCATTCTGCAACCTGTCTGGTTCGAAGGATGAGTAAGAAAAACGGCGCGCCAAGAAAAGCTGTGACAACACCGATAGGCGTCTCTGCCGGATTGTCAAGAATGCGCCCAGGAATATCCGCAAGGATCAAAAAAGCAGCACCGGCTACGAGACTCACAGGCAACACGACTCGGTAACTCGCGCCAGCAACGAGCCTCACAGCGTGCGGCACGATGATGCCGACAAAGCCAATCAAGCCACTGACGGCCACTACTGCTGCGGTGCCGAGTGTGGCTGCCAATACGACAATCAATCGCACACGATCCACATTCACTCCAAGCGCTTTTGCTTCGTCGTCGCCGACACGCAAAACATCTAAGAGGCGTCGGTGAATAAGAAGTGCGCCAAGACTCAAAATTACATAAGGAATTACGAGGCGAACATCTGACCACGTTGCACTGGAAAGACGGCCCAAGATCCATGAATAAACCTGTCGGACAACATCGGTGTTGCGCTGCAGGATGAAGGTCTGCAATGCGGTTGCTAGAGAAGTGACTGCCACTCCTGCCAATACGAGAGTTGCCGAAGAGCGGTTGGCCCCAAATGCGGTGCCGACCAAATAAGTGAGAGCAACCGCACCTAGGCCTCCGACAAATGCAGTCAGAGGAAGCGGATCAACGATCCATGAAGAGGTGCCAGCACGATTGACTGTGAAGACAATGGTCGCACCAAGACCCGCACCAGCTGCTACTCCCAACAGATATGGATCAATCAACGGATTACGAAAGACGCCTTGATATGCAGCGCCTGCAGTACTCAACATCGCACCGACTAATCCAGCGAGTACAACTCGTGGCATACGTATCTGCCAGATGAGATTCCATTCGGTTGAAGTAACGCCGCTGTCAAAAGAGATCAAGGGCAAACGGTTAATCAGCTCAAGTGGCACGCGCCATGCTGGCGGGCCGGCCGGCCCGATTGATGCGCCGACGACCACCGCCACCAACAGCACGAGCATTGCAGCGGGAAGCCGCCAATGGCGCTGAAAAATAGCGGTGGTCACCATGGGCGGTTAGTTCGAGCTGATCGCGTTTGCAACGGTGGTCAAGAGATCAACTACACGTGGACCCCAACGCGAAGCGATGTCATCGTCGAGTTCCACAATTCGGTTCTCGACCACTGCGGTCATTTCCGACCAGCCCGGTCGCGCAGCGACGGTCTCGGCAGTTTGTGCACAACAAATCGTGTCAGCAAGGAAAATGTAATCAGGATCTGACGAAACGATTGTCTCAATGTTTAACTGCGGGTAGTCATTTCCTTCTGCTACCCCATCGGCAATGCTCACTAGGCCAAGGGATGACATCAGTTGCCCGACGAAGGTGTTTGAAGTAACCGAGTAATACGTGTCATCAAGTTCGTAGTAGTAGCTGGCAGCATCATCGTCTGCCTGCATTTCTTGTACGGTCTCAGTGATCGCCGAAATTGCTGTCTTCATGCACTCAATTACGGTTGCCGCACCCGACTCGTGACCAGTTAGCGCGCCGAGTTCAGCGAGTTGGGTGTATGACTCATCAAGTGTCATCGCCGCATACCCAGTCCAGGTGTCAATTCCTAGCCCTTCAAGCTGAACCTCGAGATCGCCTGGGTCGTACGAGATAAGAACCACATCGGGTTCCATGCCAGCGATTGCTTCGACATTGGGTTCAAATCCTGACAACTTGGATTCCGCCCCGCCTGCAGCCTCGGGATAGTTCGACATATTGTCAACACCGATTACCTGCTCGCCCGCACCGATGGCATAAACCATTTCGGTGGCAGTTGGTGACAGAGAGATGATCTTCAGGTCGTTACCTGACCCCATGTCACCTGACAATTCAGAACACGAGGTTCCGCTTATCTGTGCGTTCGGTGCGACTTCTTTGTTGTCGCCACAGGCAACTAGCCCAAGGGACCCGAGCACACCGAGTGCAATCAACAATTTCTTCTTGGACATTAAAAAGTCCTCCTTTAACAGGAGGACAAGAAACGGGCGAAGCCGGAATCTCCGACTGCGGGCCGCCCCTTGCCTCGAGGGTTAACACGCGAGCAGTTCAGGCGACCGGACTCAACCAATTACTTGGTTACTACCGTTGCGGGACAGTGCCGGAATCACACCGGACTTCGCTGAAATTACCCACTCACCTATTGGCGAGCAAGGTCAAAGTAGCACACTTTCGTACACTCATAAGCATGACCATGCAGTGGATGCGCGAGGCACTGAACTCGCTCGCCACACCTGACACAGAATCTCAAGATGCTGTGCAAGTGCGATCCAAGGAATTGTTGCGACCACTTGGATCAATGCAGAGAATGGACGAAATTGCAACGTGGATGGCGGCATGGCAACGCACAGCGCGACCACGGGCATCTCGAGTAGTTGCAACAGTTTTTGCCTCCGACCACGGTGTGTCTGCGGCAGGTGTAAGTGCCTACCCAAGCAATCTGTTCCAGCCGATGCTCGATGCCCATCGCGCCGGTCGTTCTACCGTTGGTGCGTTCGCTCATGTTGTCGGCGCAACCGTTCATGCAGTTGATGTCGGTATTGGTCGACCCACAGGCGACATCCGCACTCAATCGGCAATGGACCAAGATCGCTTTGATGAAGCATCCACGATTGGTCGCGATTCAGTCCTGGAATTAGACGCCGATCTCTTGGTGATTGGAGAAATTGGTGTCGGCAATACCACGGCTGCTGCCGCAGTCGCCGCCGCACTCGCTGGTGGCGAAGTTGCTGCGTGGGTAGGGCGCGGCACGGGCGTTGACGATGCAGGATTGCAACGTAAACAACTTGCAGTCCGTGAAGCACTAACTCGAATAGTCGGCATTCTTGATCCCCTAGAAGTGCTGCGCGAAGTCGGTGGAACTGACATGGTGGCCATGGCGGCAGCGATCCTTGCCGCACGGCAAAGACGGTTACCGGTTGTCATAGACGGTTATGTAGTCACCTCGGCTGCACTGCCGCTCACGTTGTTGAACGATTCAGCTATTGATCATTGCCTAGTGGGCCACTGCTCAACTGAGCCTGGGCATCGACGCCTACTTGACCGCCTGCACAAAGAACCACTTTTGGACTTGCATATGCGTCTCGGCGAAGGCACCGGAGCGATGGCTGCTGTGCCGATCATTCAGATGGCTTGTGCAGGTGTAAGTGATGTTCCAACCCTTGCTGAGTGGTTGGAACACCCTTAGGAGAAGAGCTCCTGCAACCTAGTGACTCCTTCGCCTAGGTCGTCATCACCGAGTGCAAATGAAAAGCGTGCATACCCTGGCGCTCCAAAAGCTTCGCCTGGAACGAACGCGACCTTGACTTGTTCAAGTACGAGATCTGCCAGTTCAAGAGTCGTGCTAGCGGTCTTGCCACCAATTGACTTGCCCAACAAACCTGTCACGTTAGGGAAACAGTAGAACGCACCCTGCGGTTCAGGGCATGACACGCCAGGAATTGCGTTGAGCATTGAGTGCATCTTCTTGGCGCGACGCGCGAATGCATCACGCATCATTTCCACTGCCGACAAATCTCCGCTTACTGCCGCGAGTGCAGCAACCTGCGACACATTGGCCACATTGGACGTGGCGTGTGACTGGAAATTGATCGATGCCTTAATTACATCGGAGGGTCCAATCATCCAACCGACACGCCAACCAGTCATTGCGTAGGTCTTTGCCACTCCGTTCACGATGATGCACTGGTTTGCAAGTTCTGGAACCAGAGTCGGCATAGACGTGAACTTGTTCGCGCCATAGGTCAGGTGTTCGTAGATCTCATCGGTTATCACCCAGACACCGTTGGCAACCGCCCACCGGCCAATGGCCTCAACTTCCTCTGGCGGATACACGGCACCAGATGGGTTGTCAGGGGAAACAAATAGCAAGACTTTGGTGCGCGGGGTCTTGGCTTTGTCGAGTTGTTCAACCGTGACCCGAAACCCTGTGCTTTCGTCGGTGTCAATGACGACTGGAACACCACCCGCAAGTGTGATTGCTTCTGGGTAAGTAGTCCAATAGGGCGCTGGACAGATGACTTCATCGCCCGGATCACATAGCGCAGCAAAAGCAGTGAATACCGCGTGCTTACCACCATTGGTTACGAGCACGTTGTTGGCACTGGTTTCAAATCCACTATCACGCTTTGTTTTGACCGCGATGGCCTCGCGCAGCTCGGGCAAACCGGCCGCAGGCGTATATCGCTGGTATTTGACATCACGACATGCCTTCACTGCGGCTTCAACGATGTGGTCGGGGGTGGCAAAGTCGGGCTCTCCAGCTCCGAAACCAATCACATTTTCACCTTTGGCCTTTAGTGCCTTGGCTTTTGCATCCACAGCAAGGGTGGCTGACTCGGCGATCGCCGCCAATCGGGTCGAGACTCTTTTCGGTTCGCTTGCGAGGGTCATGGATGCAATGCTTACACAGTGAGCAAGAAAACCCCTCAGGAAATTGTCATCCCAAAAGAACTGCTGCCCAAAGATGGGCGCTTTGGATGCGGCCCCTCTAAAGTCCGGCCCGAACAACTGCAGGCACTGACCACTCGCGGAGCAAAATTGCTTGGAACTTCACACCGCCAAGCCCCAGTCAAGAACCTGGTGGGAAGCGTACGTGATGGTCTGCGATCACTATTCGGCCTGCCCGCTGATTGGGACATCGTACTCGGCAACGGAGGTTCGACGGTTTTCTGGGATGTTGCAACTTTTGGATTGATTGCCAACCGCAGCCAGCACCTCGTATTCGGCGAGTTCTCATCAAAGTTCGCCGAAGCAGCCGCCGCTGCACCTCACTTAGGAGATCCTGAGGTGATCAGCACTCCACCTGGATCGCACCCGGTTGCCACGACTTCGGATGTCGATCTGTATGCCTACACCCATAATGAAACTTCAACTGGTGTCGCAATGCCCCTTCGGCGTCCGGCGAACTCTGGAGATGCAATTGTTGCAGTCGATGCAACTTCAGCCGCTGGTGGAATCATGTGGGACCCGACGGAAGTTGATGTTTACTACTTTGCCCCACAGAAGTGTTTCGCAGCCGATGGTGGAATCTGGATTGCTGCATGCTCGCCGAAAGCTGTCGCACGAATTGAGGAGATCCACGCGTCAAAACGCTGGATACCTGCGTCACTTGATCTGAAGATCGCGCTTGATAACTCCCGATCCAATCAGACATACAACACGCCGGCAGTAGGCACTCTCATCTTGTTTGACGAACAAGTTCAATGGATGAACTCCAACGGTGGACTCCAATGGTGTGCCGATCGAAGTGCCACAAGTGCCTCCACAATGTACGAATGGGCCGAAGCACGCGATTTCGCAACGCCATTCGTTGCCGATCCTGCGATGCGTTCAAACGTTGTTTCCACAATTGACCTTGATGGTGTTGACGCCAACGAAGTTTGTGCCGCTTTACGAGCCAACGGTGTGGTTGATACCGACAGCTATCGCAAGCTTGGACGCAATCAAATTCGTGTCGGAATGTTTCCAGCTATTGACCCAAGCGATGTTGCACAGTTGACACGGTGCATCGATTACGTAGTTGACAATCTCACGGACTGAAAATGCTCGATATCGACGAAATCCTTGAATTCGATGATGCGGTGGCGCGTCGGATTCGAGATTCGGTGATGGTGATTGGGCTCACCGGATGGTTTGATGCAGCCAATGTGGCCACTCGCGCCCTTGGCTGGATGGCAAAGGACGCTCCATCTGGTGTTGTTGCTTCAATTGACCCCGATCCATTTTTTGATTTCACTCAGCAACGACCTGAGGCATATCTAGACGAGGACGGTGACCGTCAGATTCGCTGGCCAGAGAACGATTTTGAGGTACTCAGGTTCCCTGATTCGATGCGTGATGTGGTGGTGCTAAATGGTGTCGAACCACATGTGCACTGGTCATCGTTTATTCGTTGCATCACTTCGGTCTACGAGCGCCTTGAATCGAGCTTGGTTGTCACCGTGGGTGCGGTTGCGGACGCGGTCCCCCACACCCGGATTCCACAAGTCGTTGGCAGCAGCACAAACGATGACCTGTGTCGGCGCCTCGGGCTGAATCGTCCTCAGTACCAAGGCATGACAGGTATTGCAGGTGTTCTACAGACCGAACTCGATCGCCTGTCGATACCGGCGATTTCTCTGCGTGTTGGAGTCCCCCACTACTTGGGTGGCGCGCAGCATCCGCGTTCGGTCACTGCGTTGTTGCAGCACCTGCAACACGTACTCGGCGTGAAAACAGGCCATGAAAAACTTGGTGGTGAGATTTCACGCTGGCAGGAACTCCACGATTCAGCAGTAGCTGAGGACGAACAGGCGCAACGATATGTGCGCATGCTTGAAGTTGATTTCGACAGACGAATTGAATCTGTGATTCCAACCGGTGATGATCTAGCCGCAGAACTCGAAGAGTTCCTACGCGGCCAGTCACCAACCGAAGACGACGACTAACGGTTGGCGATTAGCGGCGCTTAAGCCACTTGTTCAGCTAATTGCTTTGAAGCCGAGGTCGAGGTCCGCGAGGATGTCTTCGATTGATTCGAGTCCGACCGAGAGACGCACGAGTCCAGGGTGCACACCAGCAGAAATCTGCTCTGCCTCAGTGAGCTGGCTATGCGTGGTTGACGCTGGATGAATCACGAGACTGCGCACATCGCCGATGTTGGCCACGTGGCTGTGCAGCTGCAATGCCTCAGCAAACTTCTGCCCGGCATCGCGTCCACCCTTCACGTTGAACGCAATGATCGAACCAAAGCCCTTGCCTGCGAAGTACTTCTTTGCGCGCTCATGCCATGGCGACGACGGCAAACCTGCCCACGAGATGCTCTCAACAGCAGACTGCTTGCCGAGGTAATCGGCAACCTTCTGAGCATTTGACCAGTGGCGATCCATTCGCAGTGAGAGTGTCTCAATGCCCTGCAGGATTGACCACGCATTGAACGGGCTAATCGCCATACCAAGGTCACGTAAAAGCTGCACTCGCGCTTTGATGATGTACGAACCTGGACCAAGCGCCGGCCAGTATGCAAGGCCGTGGTACGACGGATCGGGCTCGGTGAAATTCGGGAAACGTCCACTGGCCGAGAAATCAAATTTGCCCGAATCGATGATCGCACCACCAATTGAGGTGCCGTGTCCAGCGATGAACTTCGTGAGGGAGTGCACAACGATGTCTGCACCCCATTCGATGGGACGAATTCCATATGGTGATGGCACTGTGTTGTCAACAATCAGCGGCACACCAACTTCATGCGCCACCTTGGACACACCCTCGATGTCGAATACGTCGTTCTTCGGGTTCGCAAGCACTTCGCCATAGAACGCTTTTGTGTTCGGACGCGTGGCGCTCTTCCATTGCTGAAGATCATGCGGATCGTCAACGAAGGTAACTTCGATACCCATCTTGGGCAGCGTGTAGTGCAACAGGTTGTAGGTGCCGCCATACAGCGAAGGTGACGCAACTATGTGGCTTCCAGCTTCGGCCAACGTGAGGATCGCAAGGGTCTCCGCCGACTGGCCACTTGCAACAGCCAGTGCACCTGGGAGACCAACCGCGGTGGTGATGCCGCCTTCAAGCGAACTCAAACGAGCTTCCAGCACTCCCTGGGTGGGGTTCATGATTCGCGTGTAGATATTGCCGATCTCAGCAAGCGCAAAAAGGTTCTGGGCGTGGGCCGAGTCGCGGAACTGGTACGAGGTGGTTTGGTAGATCGGAACCGCACGCGATCCGGTCGTTGGGTCGGGCTCTTGGCCGGCGTGAATCTGACGGGTTTCAAAGCCCCAATTGTTTGCAGTCATAGCGGTTGACGCTACGCCTTCAATTCCCGACCTGTCAAGTCGGGAATTCCAATCGCCCCCATACGGTCGGCAAATTTTGTGGGGAAAAGTTTCACGATTCTGAAACACACTCCCTAACAAACAGTGCAGGTTTTCGTATTACAGTTTTTGCCTATCGGCACCATCCAAGGGCCGTTCATCCAAAGGGGAGACCTAAATGAAGAGAATCTGGAAGGTCGCAGCACTCGCAGCGGCAACTTCTTTGATTGTTGCCGCCTGCAGCGACGACAACGAATCA
>JAFMEI010000076.1 GCA_017856815.1 Ilumatobacteraceae bacterium | reverse complement strand
GAAGCTTTCACTTCACACGCTTTCCAAGCGTGCCGATTCGGCCGCTCTCGCACTCCTCCAGCAACCGCAAGCGGATGCGAAGTGGGAAAACTTTAGCCCAGGCAGTAACTTTGAGTCTCTTCGGCATTTGCCGGACGCCGCGTCGTTTGAGGTGGTGGTTGGGACCTGTGCAACGGGTGCCCGTGAACCAGGTCAGGGTCGGAAGACAGCAGCCTTCAGCGGAAACACTCGTGTGCCGCAGTAATCCTGGCCATCACCTCAAACGGCGTGCAGCGATCTGATCAACACGGTCAATCAGGCGACTCGCACCGATCTCATCGAACGCTTTCTCGAAACCTTTGCGCGGGCCTTGCCACTCCCAGTCATCAACTTCTCCAACCTTTACGGTATCAACTGTTGTTGCGATCTTTTTGAAGAGATTGGCAAGATCGCGTTGCTCCCGCAATGTGTTCGCAAGTTTTTCAGCACCTCGCACCGTCACATCCCATTCGGAGTGATCGTCGGGAATGTCTTCAATGTGTTTGAACTTCGCTAGCACTGTGGAAGCACTCTTGGCTCCCCAACCGCTCAATCCAGGAAAGCCGTCGGCGGTGTCACCGACAAGACCTAGCCAGTCAGCGATTGACTCCGGCCCAACACCAAACTTTGCGCGCACAGCGTCTTCATCAATGATCGTGTCATTGCGACGGTCGACTTGCACTATGCGCTTACCTTGCACACATTGACCAAGGTCCTTATCGGGTGTGAGCATCAGCACTTGGCGCACCGAGCGATTTTCCCCTGCAACCCGAGCACCACTGGCTAATGCATCATCGGCTTCGTACTTCACCATTGGCCATACGGTGACTCCGAGTTGTTTCAACACGTTCTCGATGACTGAGATCTGCGAAAGGATTTCGTCTTCCATGCCATCGCTGGTCTTGTAGCCGTCCCAGAGATCGTTGCGGAAGCTTTCGATTACGTGATCAGTTGCCACCGCAATATGGGTGGCGCCGGATTCAAGCAGCGCGATTGTGGAACTTAAAACCCCTACTGAAGCGGCAGTCTCACTGGCAGAACTGTGGCGTGCCGCCGACCCAAAGTGCTGGCGGTAGAGCTCATAGGTTCCGTCTACGAGGTGGACGATCATTGTTGCCTTTCGGTTAAGGGTTGGTAAGTGAGGTGGTCAGGGATACATTGTTGCACCCAGTCGTTAGATTGCGAATTGCTTCCTCTTGAATCTCGAGTTTGTACGGGGAGGCCGGTGATGAAGATTTCTGACGCTGTTGCGCGAGTGCGTTCCGTTTTGGACCTTGTCTCTTCGTCTCCTACCCACGAGCTAGAAGCAGCAGAACTTCGAACCCGCATTTCTGACCTAGCGGGTGCTCGGGCTGCGATTGAGGCAATGGAGCTCGAAGCTGCGGAACGACTCCGATCACTTGGTGCTGGTCAGGCGGAAATTGCTGATGAATTTGTATCGAGTGGTGGACGAAGTGCGCGCGAGGCCGGACGCATCGAAACTCGAGCTGGATTATGCGCAGAACTACCCGCCCTGCACAATGCTCTCGCGGTGGGGGCGATCTCCGGTGGTCACATTGATGCCGTGGCACGAGGGCTACGTAATGTCGGTGCGGAATCAAAGGATTCATTCATTGAAAGAGTGGATGATTTAGTTGCAGAGGCTTCGGTCTTATCGGTCGATGATTTTTCCTCGCATGTCCGTGGTGTGGTCAAACTTCTCCAACACGACGCTGGCTTATCCCAACTTGATCGCCAACGACGCGCAACGGAACTTCGCACATGGACCGACGACGACGGAATGATTCTGCTACGCGGGCGTTTTGATCCTGAGCGGGGTATTGCACTACTTGGCCGTCTCAATAGGCAAATAGAAGCGATGTTCCATGCTGGTATTGACGTCAGCCCAGCACCGGGCATCCAACGCAATGACCACCTGCGTGCTCTTGCCTTACTCGACTTAGTCTGTGGCAATGGCAGCGGGTCAGCCGCCAACGGACACCCTCAAGATGGCTTCACCACATCACGTGCTGAAATCCTTGTGGTTATCGATTGGGATACGTTGCGGAATGGCGTTAGCGCCACATCAACCGTACGTGGTGGCTACGGTCTCGAGCTTCCAGTTGAAACTGTGCGTCGCATGGCATGTGATGCGCGGATTATTCCGGTCGTTATGAATGGTGCTGGAGAAGTACTCGATGTTGGTAGGGCTAAACGTTTAGCAAGTCCTGCGCAACGAAAAGCTCTGTACGCAATGCATTCAACATGTGCGATTACTGAATGTCAGGTCAAGATCGAGCATTGTGTACCGCACCATATTGATTATTGGGAATCAGGTGGGTCCACAGACCTAAGCAATCTTGTGCCTCTTTGCTCGCGGCATCATCACGCTGCCCATGAAGGTGGGTGGAAACTAAAACTCGAGGTGGGTCACAAGCTCACCGTTGAAAAGCCAGCGGCAATTCAACGGTGTTGAGCCGTGCCGAGTCAGTTACTTGGGCGACGCGCACCTTTTGAAGCGGGAGCGCCTGCAGAACGACCACCTGGCTTATAGCCACTCTTTCCACCTGGCCGGCCACCAGTGCTACGTGATGGACCACCACGCTTAGCTCCCGATGACCTTGCCGGTCCGGCAGCACGACCATACCTGTCGACCTTTGTCGGACGGCCCGTTGCTGTGCGTCCACGAGGTGGGCGATCATCGCGACTGTCTTCACGGCGTGGGCGACGGTCATCATCGCGACGCGGACGCGCTGCACGATCTGAATCCTCAAAACGACGCGGGCCACGATCATCCTCAAAACGACGTGAACGCGGTGCACGATCATCATCACGACGAGGACGAGCCGGGCGATCATCATCACGACGTGGGCGATAAGGGCGATCATCTTCACGGCGAGCGCGCACTGGGCGGTCATCGTCGCGACGTGGGCGACGTTCAAAACGGTCATCATCTCGACGCGGACGCGCTGCACGATCTGAATCCTCAAAACGACGCGGGCCACGATCATCCTCAAAACGACGTGAACGCGGTGCACGATCATCATCACGACGCGGACGAGCCGGGCGATCATCATCACGACGTGGGCGATAAGGGCGATCACCACGGTCACTGCGAGGTCCACGGTCGCCGCGATCATCACGGCGCGGGCCACGCGGGCCACGGTCTGAACGACCACCACGGTCGCCACGCTCACTGCGCTCACGACGCACAACTTTCACCTCGGGATGCTCACCCTGTGGCAGCAACTCGATATCTGGTTGTGTGTTCTCGACTGGAAGGTCAAAAGCTTTCTGAACGTTTCTTGCATGTTTGCGCTGATTACCAACGACCAATGACACCACGACTCCACTTGCACCTGCGCGTGCCGTACGACCTGAGCGATGTTGGTATTCCGTTGGGCTATCTGGAAGATCAAAATGGACAACACAGGTAACACCATCTACATGGATTCCACGTGCGGCAACATCAGTTGCGACAAGCGCCCACGTCTTTCCGTCATGAAAATCTGCCAATGCGCGATCGCGCTGTTGCTGACTGCGACCACCATGAATTGCTGCTACCGGAACTCCATCGTTCGTCAACTTGGCTGCGAGACGGTCGGCACCAAACTTGGTGCGACTGAACACAATCGTACGACCAGCACGACGAATGATCTCGGCTGTTAGGTCAGTGCGGTTATCGGTATTTGCGTTCCAGAAGTAGTGAGTGAGTCGGCTGAGATCCTCATCCGTCGCCTCCACCTGTTTCTTTACAGGTGATTTCATGTGCGACTTTGCAAGTGATGCAGCAGCGCCATCAAGCGTTGCGGAGAACAGCATTGTCTGGCGATCTTTATTGCACTGGTCAAGAATGCGCTTCACAGTGGGAAGAAATCCCATGTCTGACATACGGTCAGCTTCATCAACCACAACAATGCCAACTTCATCAAGATTTACGAAGCCTTGGTCAATCAGATCCTCGAGGCGACCTGGGCAAGCAACAAGCACGTCAACGCCGCGCTTCAGATTGTTCACTTGCATGTTCTGGCGCACGCCACCATAAACAGCTGCAGAGAACATGCCTCGAATGCGAGCCGCACCCTTAAGCACCTGGTGAATCTGTTCTGCGAGCTCACGTGTAGGAGAAAGCACGAGTGCGGAAGGATGATGTGGGCGGCCAGGCGTCATTCGTGCAATGAGCGGCAATCCAAACGCAAGGGTCTTGCCCGAGCCAGTAGGTGCCGCCGCGACAAGGTCCTTGCCGGCGATTGCATCTGGGAACGTAAGTGCTTGAACGGGGCTGGGCTCGGTGATGCCGTCTTCGGCGAGGTATTCAACCAAGTCCATGGGCGCGCCAAGGTCAGCAAAGGTCAAGGGGGTTTCGGGGTTCATTACGGATGTCCTGTCAATCGGTGCTCACCACGTTTAGGCGAGCGTTATGTCTGCAAAGCCGAAGCTGAGACGCTCAAGCCTTTAATGGTCGAAACCCAACTGGTTTCTATCTTCTAATGGCGAGGTCCGATGTGACACCGCGCATGTAACTCCGTATTCGGAGGGAAGGGAACCTTACCAGCGTCACTGGTTAGCTCGTCAAGGCCCAAATTGCTCCAACGATCAGAAACGGGCCGAATGCAAATCGGTGTTTCGTTCCATAACCCTTTAACAGCAACACAATCGCAAACAACGCGCCGAGAAAAAACCCGGCGAATGTGCCACGCATCACAGCACCAAATGATGAAAAGCCAAGCATTAATCCGAGCAGTGGGGCCAAGTAAACATCGCCGCCACCGATGCCGCCACGACTCACAACACCAAGCACCATCATCACCAACGTCAATGCAACCATTGATACCGCCGCTTCAATAAGGCGTTCAAAGTTCCATTCAACCAAGGCGTGGAGAGTGACTAATCCCCCACAGACCAGAGTTGTAAGCCACGAATACAACCGCGGCAGATAATGCGTGAACAGGTCAATGAAACCTTGGGCCACAACAGTGCTCATGAAAATGATGTAGGCGATTGTTGGCAATACACCTTGGTGAACATCAAGTGCCACCGCATACGAAATGATCAAGGCACATAAAAGGGCTCCGTCTGCGGTCCGTGTGCGGTGAAAGCGGATTTCAGTTGGCGGTGGCAACTCATGGAAATACCGCTTGGACATAACGCGCACACCGCGGCGCACTGAGGTACGTACTGGCAAAAAACAAACAATCGCGAGCAGAGCCGCGTTGATCATTCTTGAACGAGTTCGATCAACGTTCCGAAAGATCCCTTGGGATGAACAAATGCAACTGTTGTGCCGCGCGAACCAGGGCGTGGTTCTTTATCAATCGCTGTTGCGCCAGCTGCGACCATCGCGGCAAGCGCATCAGCACAGTTATCGACGCGATAACCAATGTGATGAACACCCTCGCCGCGCTTCTCAAGTGCTTTTGCCATCGTTGAGTCAGGGCGGGTTGGTGTCGTGAGCTGGATATAACTATCAGCAACCTTGATCAACGCTTCCTCAACACCATCACTCTCCACCACTTCACGGTGGTGCACCTCAGCGCCAAAGGCTCGCTTGTAGTAGTCAATGGCGGCCTCAAGATCGTGGACGGCTATTGCAACGTGATCAATTTCGGTGAGAATCATGGCTCTCAGGCTACCCCCGACGAAACACCGTCAACTTGTCCTCGCCGATTCGCGCCCTGGTTTCAGGGTCATCGATGCCCAAGCCTTCACTCGGGGCTAAGCACAGAACGCCGATCTTCCCTTCATGCATGTTGTGGTGCACTTGATAGGTGGCTTCCCCAACATTGGCGAGGTCAAAAACCTGAGACAACACGGGGTGAATCATGCCCTTTGCAATCAAACGGTTCGCCTCCCAAGCTTCGCGGTAGTTGGCAAAGTGAGATCCAATCAACCTCTTCAGGCGCATCCAGAAGTGGCGGTTATCAAACTCAAGCATGAAGCCTGAGGTGGCAGCGCAAGTAACCACAGTGCCGCCACGTTTCACTACATACATCGATGCACCAAAAGTTGAACGGCCTGGGTGTTCAAACACAATGTCTGGATCTTCTCCAACCAGTCCACGAATGTCTTTACCTAGACGACGCCATTCACTTTCATTTTGTGTGCCATTGTCATTCCAGAACTGATAATTCGCCGCCTTGCGATCGATAATTGCTTCGCACCCAAGTTTGCGAAGAATGTCGGCTTTATCGGGAGAGGACACGACACCAACAGGAATGCCACCGCCATTGACCACGTATTGAACTGCGTATGCACCAATTCCACCGGTGGCACCCCAGATCAAGACGACATCGCCCTGCTTCATGCGTGCACCATTTTTAGAAACAAGCATTCGGTAACTGGTGGAATTGCAAAGCGCATTTACTGCGGCTTCCTCCCACGTGAGGTGTTCTGGCTTCGGCATCAATTGGTTGGCTCGTACAACTGCGAGATCTGCGAGACCACCAAAATTGGTCTCGTAACCCCAGATGCGTTGGTTACCCGCAAGCATTGCATCATCGTGTGCTGATTGATCTTGGTCATCCACGTGGTTGCAGTGCACGGTAACTCTGTCGCCAGGCTTCCAGTTACGAACTGCGGAACCCACTCGTAGAACTACACCTGAAGCATCAGATCCGATCACTTGGTAATCAAGATCATGACGCTTTGCCCACTCACTTTCCTTTGCAAGGCGGGTGAGCGCACCAAAGGAGCTCACGGGCTCAAAAATGCTTGACCAGACCGTATTGAAATTGATTGATGAAGCCATGACAGCCATCAGCACTTCATCCGGCGCGATTTCCGGGGTTGGCACCTCCCCTACATGGATGCTTTTGCGTGGGTCTTTCTCATTTGACGAAAGACCCTTGAACATCTCTTGTTCGTTGGCCTTTATATGCGCGGCCCTGTACGTTTTCGGGATTTCCAAGGAGGAAAACACCTCGGAAGAGGCCCCGTTCAGGATGGCTTCACGAATTTTGTCCATTGACATAAGGGACCTCTTGAGATTCAGTTACCGCTAGGTAGGTGCTTGGGAATACGCTACCCACAGAGTTTTGATTGTGTGAACTTGAGTTCCCACCTAATGAAAGAGCCACCTTTATGTCCTCATATATCGTCGCCGGAGCCCGTACGCCGATCGGCAAAATGAGCGGTTCCCTCGCGGGGTTCTCCGCAGCCGAGCTAGGAGCAATTGCGATCAAGGCCGCGCTTGAGCGCGCCAATGTGCAGCCAGATGAGGTTGATCACGTGCTCATGGGCCAGGTTCTTATGGCTGGTCAAGGACAGGTGCCAGCCCGGCAAGCAGCAGTGAAAGCGGGCATTCCAATGAGTGTTCCTGCCGTCAACATCAACAAGGTCTGTTTGTCCGGTGTGAACACCATTTACCTTGCGCATCAATTGATCGCCGCAGGTGATGCCGAGATCGTTGTTGCAGGTGGCATGGAGAGCATGACAAATGCTCCATACATCGCAGTAGGCGGTCGCGCAGGATTCCGCTACGGCAATGTCGAGTTGGCCGACGGAATTATCAAAGATGGATTGTTCTGTTCATTCGGCAATGTGCTGATGGGCGAGGGCACAGATCGCGACACGGGAACAACCATTTCTCGCGACGAGCAAGATCAGTTTGCAGTTACCTCAAATGTGCGTGCCGCTGCCGCACAAGAAAAGGGTCTCTTTGATGATGAGATGATTCCCGTCACAATCCCCCAACGTAAGGGTGACCCAGTGATTTTCAAGGTGGATGAAGGAGTGCGTGGGAATACCACGATGGAAAGCCTTGGCTCACTTAAGCCCGCATTTGTCAAAGACGGAACGATCACAGCAGGTAATGCGAGCCAGATCAGTGACGGTGGCTCCGCAGTGATTGTGATGAGCAAAGCGGCTGCTGACAAACATGGTGTTACCCCATTGGGTGAGATCGTCTCTTATGGAATGGTTGCCGGCCCTGGTGATACGAGCCTCCTCCACCAACCAAGCAATGCAATCAACAAAGCGCTTGCGAAAATTGGTGGCAAAGTTTCAGATATCGATCTCTTTGAATTGAATGAGGCTTTTGCCGCAGTTGGCATCGCGTCCATGCGCGACCTCGGAATTACCGACGAGATCACCAACGTGAATGGTGGTGCGATTGCACTTGGTCACCCGATCGGAATGAGTGGCAACCGCATCACTCTCGCGCTTCTGCACGAACTGAAGCGTCGTGGTGGTGGAACCGGAGCCGCTGCACTCTGTGGTGGTGGTGGCCAGGGTGATGCAATCATCGTTCGCACGGTGAAGTAACGCGTTACCGAGTAATTGATGCTTCGGCGTTCGCTGGCAACGCTTCGTTATGGCGTGCTAGCAGTTCTTGTTGGCATTGTTGGTGGGCTTGTCTCTGCGTTATTCATTGGCTCACTTAACTGGGCCACTACCGCACGTTTAAACCATGACTGGCTAATTTGGCTGATGCCAATGGGTGGTCTTTTAGTTGGCATTGCCTACAACTATTTCGGTAGCTCGATTACCGCTGGCAATAACCTTGTGCTGGACCAGATTCACGAGCCTTCTGCCGGGGTGCCCTCCCGCATGGCCCCCATGGTTTACGGAGCAAGCGTTACATCCCACCTTGTTGGCGCTTCAGTTGGCCGTGAGGGAGCTGCTGTGCAGATAACTGCAAGCCTCGCCGACACCCTGGTGCGCCGCATGAACCCCACTGCGACAATGCGGAAGATCGTTTTGGTCTCGGCTGTAGCTGCAGGATTTGGGGCCATGTTTGGAGTACCAATTGCTGGCGCAATCTTTGCTCTCGAGGTCCTCCAGCGTGGTCGACCAAAGTTCGCATTGCTCGGTTACGCACTTCTCGCGAGTTTTGTGGGTGACCGAATAGTGCGCGCACTAGACGTGCACCACTTGGTCACGCCGAAAACCCCAAACGTCTCGCTTGACTTTGCATTGCTCTGGCGTCTTCCAATTG
>JAFMEI010000075.1 GCA_017856815.1 Ilumatobacteraceae bacterium | reverse complement strand
GTGAGTCGAACTGGTTTAGGGCTCATGCTCGCGGGTGAGCTTTCGAATACACCTGCTTCAGGCGTTCTTTGCTGACATGCGTGTACCGCTGCGTGGTCGAAACATCAGTGTGTCCGAGCAATTCCTGCACCACGCGCAGATCGGCGCCACCGTCTAGAAGATGCGTTGCGAACGTGTGTCGAAGTGCGTGTGGATGTGACCGTGATTGCCCCGCCCCCGCCAAGCGAATGTCCATGCGTCGGCGCACATCGCGCACCCCAATGCGCGCACCTTTCGTGTTCAGAAACACCGCGTCTTCGCTCGCACCACTCTCAAGGAGTTCAGGGCGCAGTTTTAGCCACATCTTTAGTACTGCTACGGCAGGGTCACTCATCGGCACTCGGCGTTGCTTGTTCCCCTTTCCCCAGACAACCAAGGCCTGGGCCTTCATCTCGATGTCCGCCAAATTGAGACCACAGACTTCGCTTACGCGCAGACCACTTCCGTACAAGAGTTCAAACATCGCGGTGTCACGAACCTGTTTCCATTTCGGATCTTTGGATTCGTCATCACTCTGCAGCAATGCATCGAGCTCATTGGGTTTCAGTACCTCGGGCAGGCGAGTTGCAGCACCAGTGATCTGAATTCCAACGGTTGGGTTCGATCCTTTGCGTCGCGTGCGTTCGCGCCACAGGTAATAGCGGCGAAGTGAGGCGAGTTTGCGGGCAATTGTGGTGCGGGTCCGCTTGAGCTGGGTTAGGTGGGCGATGTACTTGCGCACATGCCGACGGTCGACTTCAGCGGGCTTCGTGATGCCTTGCTCTTCAAGCCACTCAGCAAACCCTTCAAGATCGCGCTGGTAGGCGGCACGGGTGTTTTCGGACGCGCGCGTCAACGACGAAACAAACTCCGCGACCTCCCAGCCCATGCAATCACGGTATCCCCTGCACTACCGAGCGTGGGCGGTTTCGATCACATCTTCGGACCACCCATCGTGATTACAGCAGTGGCTTGCCACCAACCACCCTCGTGGGCGACGAATCCCTGAACTTCGAGCCCGCCGAGATAGCGAACTGCGGTGACGAGATCAAGACCGGATTGAGAAACTATTTGGTCAAGAGTGAGTGGGCCTTGCGCGAGCAGCTGCAACAAATCTCCGCTTGCCCCAGTGGACTCAGGTGACACCAATTTGGTTGGCGAGTGCGAAAGCCCAAGAGCTACCAGAACATCTGTGGCGTCAACACACGGCGCACAGCCTTCAGCAATGAGTCGATTTGTACCGATACTTGCCGGCGCCCCTGGGGCCCCTGGCACGGCAAGTACTTGAACCGAGCGCCGAATCGCCGCCTCAACGGTGTGCATTGATCCCCCACTCGCACGCGACTCAACCACGACCAATACATCTGCTAGCGCAGCGATCATCCGATTGCGAAGTGGGAAGCGAAATGGTTCAGGTGCAGTGAATGGAGGGCTCTCACTAATGACTATGCCGGCTTCGGCTACAAATCGAAATAGTCCCGTGTGGTGACGTGGGTAAACGGAATCAAGGCCATTCGCAACCACAGCCACCGGTGGCGCCCCATCAGTTGCGTGCCTAACTCCAGAGTGGGCTGCTGCATCTATTCCTTTTGCCAGACCGCTAACTACTGCGACACCTTGTGCTGCGAGATCGTGCCCCAAGTGTTCGGCAAAGATTCGCCCCATCGGACTCGCAGATCGTGTGCCGACAACGGCACATTTCGCCGATGAATTAATCGCCGACAATCGCCCTTTGTAGAAGAGCACAGCGGGCGCCTGATGATCAATTGCGAGACGCTGCGGATAGTCATCGGCGTGCACATGGGTGACACCGATTTCATGAGATATGCAGGCCTCTGCGTAACGCTTTGCAGTTGCATCACTGCAGAAATCTCGCCAGACCGACTCCATCCCAGCATGATTTGCGACATCATGCACCCCCGCGCACTCAGCATCTCCACGCAATGCCAGCCATACATGATCTGGTGAACCGAATGACAACAGCAAAGAGAGCCTGCGTGGTGTGATGTTTGGCAGTGCGGCAAGTGCTGCAACGACACCAACATCTTCGGTGCTCACAGCTTCACCTTCGATCTGGTGTTAAGCGATTGGCGCAGCGATAGCGCGGCGATGATGTCATCCTCCTGCACAATCTCACCACCATGGCGCAGATCAGCAATCGTGCGTCCTACGCGGCGCACGCGATGGTAACCACGCCCGGTGAGGCCACCTGACTCCAACGCATCGCGCAAAAGATTGATCGCTTCGTTGCTGAGCGGCGCAATCGCATCAAGCTGGTCCTGTGGGATGTCGGCGTTTAGCCAACCGCGAGCGATGGCGAGGTCGCGCACGCGACTAACCCGCTCACGCACCGATGCTGAGCACTCACCTAACTCAGTGGAAACAATTTGCTCCGCAGCGGGACGGCCAAGGGCAATGCGCAGATCAAATCGATCAAGCAGTGGGCCTGATAAGCGCCGCAGATAGCGATTGATCGCTGACTCATCACAAACACATGCGCCCGGCGCGCCTCCGCCACAAGGGCACGGATTTGTTGAGCCAACAAGCAGGAACTTTGCGGGCAGCGTGATGCTGGCGCGTGCGCGCGCCACTCGCACCACGCCTTCTTCAAGTGGTTGACGCAGAGCATCAAGAGTTGCGGGCGCGAACTCCCCCATCTCGTCGAGAAACAACACTCCCGAGGTGGCGAGACTGACCTCACCAGGACGCATGCCTGTATCGCCGCCGCCGATCATCGCAACCGTGGACGATGAATGGTGTGGTGCGCGAAATGGAGGAGCAATCACAACTCCAGTAGGAAGCCCCGCAGCGGAGTGAATGAGGGTGGCTGTGATAGCAGCATCTCCCACGAGCGGTGGCAACAACGTGGGCAAGCGATTCGCAAGCATGGTTTTACCTGAGCCAGGTGGACCGAACAACAAGATGTGATGCGCACCAGCTGCGGCAACTTCGAGTGCAAAGCGCGCAACTGGCTGACCCTTCACATCGGACAGATCCACAGTTGACTGATCTGCGTCTGCATCTGGTGGCTCAATGCTTGGATGAGTCCAGCAGCCATCGCCCACAAGTGCCGCGATTACTGCTGCAAGGTTGTCGGCATACACGACGTTGCCCGCAAAGCTGAGCCCAGGCGGCACTGCTCCCATGGCTGTAACCACCGTGCCTGCGCGCACTGCCGCCACCAATGGCACGACACCTGGAACAGTACGCAATCGGCCATCCAAGCCGAGCTCGGCAATGAACGAAAATTGTTCGACCGCCTCCGCCGGTATCACTCCTTCGACGACAAGAACTGCTACCGCAATCGCGAGGTCAAGCCCCGCACCACCTTTGCGCTGACCACTACGCGCGAGATTTACAGTGATCCGGCGTGAAGGCCACGAGAATCCGCTGCTTAGTAGCGCAGCACGCACACGATCTCTTGACTCGCGACATGCCTCGTCAGGTGTGCCAACAATTGTGAACCCAGGCAAACCGTTACCGATGTGGACTTCGACATTCATTGCAGTGCCGGTGATGCCGACGAGAGTTGCTGATTTGATTGAGGCAAACATGACCCCTCCGAGATCGGGCAGATGTGCTCCCGAATTGGCGTGCGAGGGGAAATGAATTGCAAGACAGACTAAAGATGCGGTGTAACGGTGATGCCGTATATCTGCACATCAGGGCTGGGATAATTGAACAATGCGTGTTCGAGTGTTGGCAATGTCGTGCGTATTTGCGCTACTCGCACTGAACGCCTGCGGAGAAGAACGCAGCGGCAATGCGTTTTGCTCAGCGATCGAATTGAACCTTCCACAGTTGACCTCGACCATGCTCACCCAAGAGGAAGTTCGCGCTGCAGTCGATGCTTACAAGAAAGTTGGCGAAACGGCACCGATCGCAGTCCGCGAAGACTGGGAGGCGATCACCACACTCCTAGAGCGGACCTCAAAGCTCGACACCACGGATGAAGCCGCTGTTCAAGAGTTGGCGAATCTTGCCTATGAAACGAAAAAACCCGCTGAACGCGCACGCAAGTGGATCAAAGACAAGTGTGGTCTCGATGTGGCAACGGGGATGGATGTAACGCCAGCACCAGCCGGCGAGTAGTCAGCGGATTTCGCCGCGCTTCACAATCACTTTGTCGACCAAGCCGTATTCCTTGGCTTGCTCGGCGGTGAACCAACGGTCGCGCTCGGAATCGGCCTGGATCTGAGCAACCTCACGACCCGAGTGATGTGCGATCAACTCAGCCATGCGGCGCTTTGTGTACGCAAGCTGCTCGGCCTGGATTGCGATATCAGCAGCCTGACCACGCAAGCCAGCGAGAGGCTGGTGCATCATGATGCGTGCGTTCGGGAGCGTGTAACGCTTCCCTTGGGTGCCAGCTGTAAGTAGGAATTGCCCCATCGATGCAGCCAGCCCCATGCAAACGGTTGCCACATCGCATGAGACGAACTGCATGGTGTCGTAGATCGCCATACCTGCCGTGACAGAACCACCTGGACTGTTGATGTAAAGCCAGATGTCTGACTTTGGATCTTCGCTCTCCAAGAAGAGCAACTGAGCACAGATCTGGTTGGCGATGTCATCGTTCACGTCGGTGCCGAGGATGACCACACGGTTTTTCAGCAGGCGACTGAAGATGTCATTGCTCGGGCTGGGCGAGCCGTCAAGGGCATTGGGAACGAGATCACTCATGGGCTAGAGGCTATCCCCCAACTACCCTGTAAACGATGTCTGATGAGGTCTTTCGCCCCAACACCGATGAGTTGCTAAGTCACAATGACTCATATGTCAGAGAGTTCTCAGATCACGGGCTCTCGCTGGCCCCAGCCCGCCACCTCGCGATCGTTGCGTGCATGGACTCCCGTATGGACATTTTCCAGATGCTTGGTTTGGCTCACGGAGATGCGCACGTGATCCGCAATGCCGGTGGCGTGGTCACCGATGATGTTGAGCGATCACTCGTTCTCTCGCAGCGGCTTTTGAACACTCAGGAGATTGTTTTGATCCACCACACAGATTGTGGGCTTCAGAAAGTTGATCCAACTGAGTTCAAAGATGAACTCCAAGTTGAGTGCGGGCTTAAACCAGACTGGTCCATCGAGGCATTCACCGATCCGTTTGAAGACACGCGCCAAAGCATTAATCGTCTGCATGACTCGCCGTTCATAAAGTTCAAGGATTACATCCGAGGGTTTGTCTACGACGTCGCCAACGGCAAACTCATCGAAGTACACCGCTAAAAACCACGAGCACGTTCTCATCGTCGCGAACATTGCGACGATCAGCAACTAAACCCGCCAGTCCCGCGCTTCCAGTTGGGCTGACATTGATTCCGGTGTATTCACGACCGTGATCCCACGCCGTGCGGACAATGTCCTCACTGGCAACCACCGGGCGACCCTTCGTGGCATCCATCTGGTTGAGCACACTCACCCAGTCGTAGGTTTCATCGTCGAGGATGCCATCAGCGATTGAACTCGGTGTGGACTCCCAAGGCCACATACAGGTTTCCCACCGCGAACCCGCGTCACGCACGCTTCCTGTCTCGCCCGCAAGCCGCCATGCGCGCTCGAGAGGCGCGCAGCCAGCGGTCTGCACAGCCATCAGCTTCACATTGGGCTGGGCGGTTGCGAGTCCCTGCGACAAGTTGGCAGCGAACGCGCCACCGCCTACCTGTACGTAAGCCCTTGAAAATGCCACGTTTTTGATTCGTGCCTGCTCGGCGATCTCCCAGCCGATCGTTCGTCCACCGTCCAGGCACCAAGCATTTTCAGGCCCTTGCACCCCGAAAGGAATGCACCCATCGCTTACTGCAATGCGAAATTCGCGCACACATGGATCGCCGGTTGGGTTCTCTTCAGTGCGCAGTGAGACATTCACTTTCGCATCGAGTTCATGCAATCGGTTCAGAACGGTTTCAGATGCATCGGCTGGAACAAAAACATTGATTGGCCAATTCACCGATGCTGCAAGTGTTGCCGCAGCAATCGCAGCGTTGCCACAAGATGCGATTGCGAGCTCTGGACGAGTCGCAAATGTCCACGGAGCGCGTCCATAAATTTCGAGTGACATCAGATGAAGAAGTTCGGTAAATATGTGACGCGCCTTTTGCGAGCCAGCAACATTTGCGGTCTCATCCTTGATCCACACTCCACCCTCATCACTGAATCCGAGGTGTCTGGAAAGGTCGTCTGCACGGCGCAAAGGGGTGAAGTGAAATCCCGCACCATCGACCGCTTTGACGCGGCCAGTTAAGACCGTGATCAGGTCAACTTGCTGATCATCAGACATCCCTAGCGCATCCGCAAATGAGGCCCACATGAGCATCCGTCGAAACGCAATGAACGGGTTAAACGATTCGCGAACTGTCAACTTTGGTTGCTCATCGAGCACCAGTGAATGATGACGGTTGTAAATCGTTGCCCGCGGACACACAAACGACATTGGTTGCGTGACTGGCATTGTTTCGCCACAGCGCACGCAGACCAAGTTCGCCATGCGACCACCCTAGGCGGATTGAAGCTAAGACTGCACTCGGGCGTTGAAGTCTTCGATCAATGCGTCCCAAACAGGAATGTAACCGCGTATTGACCGCCAAAAACTCTGCGAACGACGTGCTTCAAAAACCGACAACGGAGTGCCTTGCTGCTCCACCCACGTGTAGTAGCCCAGATTGAAGATTCGATTCTTGTCTTGCTCCGTGCAGTCCAGCATGTGGTCCGTATCAACCGACCCGAGGTGTTCGGAAAATACTTCCGCTGCATCCACCTCGGTGAAGTCATTGTGGAAGCGTCGGGCGAGGGTCTTCACCCGCTCACTCGGATACAACGCTCCACCATCGGTGGCGATCGTGATGATCGCATCATTCTCGCCCAGGTTTAGCAACTTTGCAGTCTTGATAGCGGCAAGCACATTACAGATTGAAGAAAAACCGAAATGTTCAAGTGCTGCGACAACATCAGCCGGAACCTTCTTGCGCTCCACCAGATAACGGCGACCAGCATCGGTGTTAAACATCACGTCGAGTTCATCCGTGGCACGATCGCTGATCGCAGCAACGATGTCAGTGTTCATCACATTATGAATAAGTGGAATGTGCTTGTCGCCAATTCCTTGAATGTTGTGTTCGCCAAAGCCATTCTCAAGCATGGTCGGACACTCAAGTGCTTCAACTGCAACAATCTGTGTGCCGTGATGATCTTTGAGTCGATCGCCCGCGCCAATGGTCCCAGCAGATCCTGTGGCGGATGTGAAAGCTGCAAGGCGCAGATTCGGATTGCTTTTCAGTACGTGTTCAAAAACTGATTCAAGAGCGCGACCAGTTACTTCGTAGTGACCGGCATGGTTACCAAACTCGCAGAACTGATTAAGTATGAAATTTTCGGGGTTTTTGGCCATTTCGTTGCACGCGTCGTAGATCTCTTTGACGTTGCTTTCGGTGCCAGGAGTACGAACGATGTCAGATGGATCGCTCACCCACCGATCAAGCCAATCAAAACGCTCCTGCGACATTCCCGCAGGCAGAACCGCAACTCCACGACTCGCCATGATGCGACTTATGGCGATTCCACCGCGTGCATAGTTTCCAGTGCTTGGCCACACTGCGCGGTGACGAGTTGGGTCGAATTGTCCCGTAATCACCCGCGGCGCAAAACACGAAAACGCTGCCAACACTTTGTGCGCCGTGATCATTGGAAAGCGATCGCCGAACATCACGATTATCGGACTCGGGATTCCTGTTAAGGAACTCGGGAGTACGACGTGATCCGGCACTGACACACGATTGCCATCTAGGTCGTTGTACCAATGCACGCGAAACAGATTGCGTGCATCAGGTGCGTTCTTATCCAATCCATCACAGACTCCACGATCGATTGTGGACGGATCTGCGAGCTGGGAAAAGGTTGGAAGGACGATGCCCTGTTCTTTGAATCGCTTGACACTGTTCTTTAGCGACGCTTCATCAACCACATGGTCAGCAAGACCGAGTTGAGTGGCAAGTGCTTCGGAGTCGAGCGTTTCGGTAAGCGAGGTCACGCTTTACATTATGTCAAAGAAAGTGCTCCGACCCCTGCGTGAAAGGCGTCGCATTTCAACCCGCTCGCAATCTGCCCTTTAGGTTTTCAGAGGCTTTCAGCACTGCGGCTACAGCAACTTCCTGATCTACACGCACTTCGGGCCCTTGGATGCCGACAGCCGCCACAAATTTTCCTGAAGCGTCAAAAACCGGAGCGGCAATGCCGACCACGCCTTCATATCGCTCGCCATGATTACGGGACCAACCTCGCTCGCGAATCTGAATCAGGTCGGCAGTTAGATCGGTAACGGCCGTCTGCGTGTTTGCGGTGAATCGTTCCAGCTCGCCAAGCGATCGCACAGTGGACTCGGCATCTTCACTACTGAATGCCAGGATCACCTTGCCCATCGCCGATGCATGTAGCGCAATTCTGCTTCCAAGCTCGTGATCGAAACGCAGGCGCTGATTAGACGGTGTGCATTCGGCAACGAAGCCGACTTCACCAATACGAAATGCAACTGCTGCAGATTCACCGGTGGTTTCAGCTAGCGAATCGAGAACTTCACGAGTGTGTTTTGCATCGGCATCATGCGCGCCGCGCACACCGAGACGAACAAGTTCGGGCCCAATTTCGTAGCGCTCAGTCGTTGGATTCTGGACGATGAATCCGTCCACACAAAGAGCACCGAGGAGTCGATGTACGGTGCTGATGGAGAGCCCTGATTGATGAGCGATATCACTCAAACGCAACTGAGTTGACTCGCCACCAAAGCACTTCAGAATCTTCAGCGCACGATGAACAGATGCCGAACCTTGCTGCTCAGTGTCACCGGTCGTCACATCGCTTTTTGCCACTTCTTAAGCGTACCCATGGCGGGCGTTTCGGGCACTTCCACTACGCTTGGGACTCCAGTAAGGCCGACGTAGCCCAATGGCAGAGGCACGGCGCTTAGGACGCCGCAAGTGAGAGTTCGAGT
>JAFMEI010000008.1 GCA_017856815.1 Ilumatobacteraceae bacterium | reverse complement strand
GAAGACACCAAAGAGGGACTTGCAGCTTTCATTGAAAAGCGTGCACCGAACTGGCAGGGTCGTTAACTCAAATCTGCTTTCGCATCATCAGTCGCTGACTGATCAAACCTGCGCGTTCAAACAAGTTTTTAGTGTCACGATCACCAGGTAGAGCCTCAGCTCGCAAAGCTAAAACTCGCTGATCTTGTGCTACCGCAATAGCCGCGTTCATCATCGCATCTCCCGCACCGATACCACGAGATCCAGCGTCTACATGGACCTCAAAAATCTCGATCTCTGAATCTCGCAGGCACAAAACCATAAATCCCACCACATACCCATTGAGCTCCGCCACGTACACGGTGCTGTTGTTCATATCGGGGCGATTGTGCCGCTCATCCCAAAGCAGCGCCCCACCACGGAACTCTTGAATCGTGCGTCGCAACGACTCGCGTAACTCTGCAATGCGCGGCGAATCTTCGTTAAGCGCTGTTCGAACGACTACAGCGCTCATAAGGTCACGACGAGAACAGTGGGCAAGAATCGTCACCAACCGGGCACTGTGGTGCTGACTCCCTAACTAACAAGAAGCACGAACCACAGAGACGCTCGTCGGGACGCTTTGGTTGCAGGCGATCCGTAGTATCGCCACGATCATCAAATTCTTCTTCCTCTTCTTCTTCAGCCGGGGTCTCTTCGGCAGCGACCATACGGTCTTTCAAGATGGTGTCGAGATCCGCCTCAACATCATCAGGAGTAATCAAATCTTCGTCATCATCCTCATCATCGGCACCACCAGCCCGAGCCATGCCCTTCGACGGGTCAACGACTTCTTCATCTGAGTCGTCAGCATCTGCATCAATATCATCGATATCGACAATGTCCTCTTCGAGATCATCAGGGTCAAGCTCGAGATCGTCCTCTAACTCCTCGCCATCAAAATCATCTATCAACTCATCATCTGACATGCGTCCTCGCTTCCACCGCACTGCCGGTGCGCCCGCGGACTATAGGCAACAGGAGCGACACATGCGCGAATCGATCCAGTGACCATTGTCACGGAGCCCGAATATACTGATTTCATGAGCGTGTCCCACGCTTTTTCATGAGCGTTGTCCTCGCTTTTCTTCGGCTCGACGTTCGGCTGCCAGACGCTCCAACTCGGGAGCCTCGGTGGTCATATGGCTCATAACGGCCGCAACAGCCTTGTGTCCAGCAACCTCAGCGATCTGGCGGTGCATTTCAAGCGCAACTGTCCGATAGGCGGGGTGGCCCTGTGGTGACGAGCGCAACTCGAGCATATGTATGGCTTCACGAGCGTTGAACTGCATCACATACCTAATGCGATATGCCATTGAGACGGCGTACGAAGCCTGCTGTGGGTAGCTCTCTTGAAGGTCGTCAAACAGTGCCGCTGAGCGATCCATAACCTCATCGAAGGCTTCCTGCTGTCCAGCTTCCACCACGAGATCCGGGCGCGAATAACCGTGATTAGGGGTCAGTGATTGCCATTCAATTGTCAGCAAGCGATGGCGCTGCAAATCACGAAACGCTCCGTAATCACTCAAAACGTCGAATCTATAGTCCACACTTTCAAAAGCCCGCCCGGGCTTATGACGACGGTTGCGACGGTCTCCGACATAGGCATTAACCAAAGCCAGTCGATCCTCGTCACTCAATTTTGCGACTCGAGCCCGTAATTGGGATTCAGGAAGATGAGAAGACGAGTAGCAGATTGCCGCCAGAAGCTTTTCTTCAGCATCTGGATCATGGTCAATCAGCGTGACCGCATCCACGCGGTCAGCAGGCAAATCGCCAAACAAACGATCCACAAGAGCTGAGGTGTTATCGGCATTAGTCCTTAGGTAGTCGCTCCATTCAACTCCCCTGCCCTCAATGTCTACGCGCTTCAAGAACGATGGAATGACCTTTCGGAGTTCTTCGAGCATCAAATCTGCATAGGCACGCGCCTCTGGCAAAGGGTGCGCACGCATTCTTAACAACAGTCCCTCAAATGCCTGACCCGAGCCATATATACCAACATTTGATAACGAGGCTGCCGGCAAGAGACCGCGAGCGGCATCCAAGGCCTTCGCTCTAGTTGCTTGCCGATAAACGAAATCCGAGTCAGCAGGATTCTTCTCCACAGTTGAACGTATGTGCTCTGTAACCCCATCGGCAATCACGCTGTACGCGTCAAACATGCGATCCATATCGCCGACGTAACGCGCTCCAAATCGTGATTCCATCAAGATTGGATCGCGGTAGTACCGATACCGACCACCGAGTCGAGCGTCATAGGAGATGTAACGCGTACTTTGTTCCAAGTAGCTCGCAAGCCGACCCCACTCGAGGATTTTCGTCAAGATATTTGAAGCCTGCTCGCACGCCAGGTGCACCCCTCCTAGTTGGGCAACCGAATCATCGCCGTACTCAAGGAAGACCTTTTCATAAAGTTGTTCTGCGCGATCTAAACCAACTGTGGCATCGACAGTTTGGTCACCAGAAATGTCCAAATCGCCGACGAACTCATCGAGAAACAATCGACGCAAACTCTTCGCGCTCCGGCTGTAGCGGGCAAACAATGCACCCTTAACCACTTCTGGAAGATTGACTAGCGCAAAAACGGGACCGTCAAGAGTTGTGAAGTAGCGCCGAAGTATGTCGGCCTCACTGGCTGAGAACTCCTCTGGCACATAGACCGTCATGGCGTGAAATAATACGGTTCACCGACTCGCCTAGCGGTGATACCCAACAGGTGTTTTTCAGTTGAAAAGTACCCCGAAGGCGTCCTCGGGAGACGGGCCCGACGCCCGCACTTGGCCCAGCAGGTCGCCTTGCCTCACAAGGTCGCAAGCCAGATTGGCTAGCAAAACGGCCCCATCTCGGATTCCAGTTGAAGCTGACTCCCCAATCGCCGCGGCCGCAAAATCCTCGGTGTGAAGGGGCGTGCCGGGCGGCGCGATCGCAATCATCGGATGAATAGATGGCACCAGGTGACTGATGTTACCCATGTCTGTGGATCCCACGACTCTCGCGTCCAACGACGGTGTCATTGGCTCACGCCCAAGTTCTCTGGACAATTCTTCATAACGATTCAGTAGAGGCGGGTTATCTACCATCTCGGCATAAGCGAACTCCTCCCAGTGGAGTTCGACCTCGCAGCCACAAGCCTGGGCTCCACCATGCAGAGCGCTAGCAACTCGATCACGCAATGGCGCCAAGCTCGTCAAAGTGTCTGATCTCACGTACCAGAGTGTTTCTGCATAGGCAGGGACCACATTGGGCTTGTCTCCGCCGTGCACGAAAATTCCGTGTACACGCTCAGTGTCACGAATGTGCTGCCGCAACGCAGCGACAGCGTTGTAACCAAGAACGGCGGCATCGAGTGCATTTCGTCCCTCATGGGGTGATGAAGCTGCATGTGCGGCCTTTCCGCGATAGACAGCGCGGAGTTCTTGGATCGCGATCGCATTCATTCGCAAAAGATCACGGTCGGCGGGGTGAATCATTAATGCAGCATCGATTCCCGAAAATGCACCATTTCGCGCCATCTTGATCTTTCCTCCACCGCCTTCCTCTGCTGGGGTACCCAATACGCGCACCCTTAGACCGAGGTCGTTGGCAATCGGTATCAGCGCTAGAGCGGAGCCGAGCCCTGCAGCAGCAATCACGTTGTGACCACAGCCGTGGCCGATGGAAGGCAGTGCGTCATACTCAAGGAGTAAAGCCACGGTTGGACCAAATTGTGAACCGAACTCCGCTTCGAACGCGGTGTCAGTACCGTAAGCGCCGCGCTTAACCCGCAAACCGTTCGATGTGAGAACATCAGCGAGCGTCTCCATTGCAAAAAATTCTTCGAAACACAGCTCGGGTCGAGCGTGTATCGCGGTTGAGGCCTTTATCAATTCAGGCATCAAGCGATCTACAGCAGAACTGATCTCAGTAATGCTCACGGAGCCTCCAAATTGAACACATGACTTTTCTACCACTCGTATTAATTCGCGATTGCAATCGGCACCACAACCTGCGCGCTGGCTGGGTCAACCGAACACTCAATCTGTGCATATTTCCCACGAGCGACACCATCCAGGGTTAGCAACATTGGCCCCTGCAAGGTGAGACTACGTAACCGCGCCACCCCTAAAGAAGGATGAGGTAGATGTGTTCCGCTGCGCATCTTTCGGCGCGCCTTCAAGCGCTGGCGCAACGACATGGCCGCATCGACCCTTAGGTGATCGAGTACTCCATCACCTGGATGCGCGCGCGGACAAACTTCTCGACCCCCCGTTCTGCCTGTTGAAGTGATTACGTGAAACTCGCCCTGCCAGTAATTACCGAATGTCAGGTCTGAAATCCCATTGAAATGAAACACTTCCCCGGTAATTGAAAACGCGGTGACCACTATTTGATCGATGCTCAAGATCACACATTGCTGTCCGGGTGAAGTCAGAACCGATCTAACACCTAAGGCATGCGCGAGTTCCCCGGCAAGAGGTATAAACGGAACACCAGAAACCGCAGCTTCGGCACACTCGGCGTCGCTATTACAAAATATCGTCCCATCGGGAACAACATCTCTGCGCTCAAAGTCAGCGTTCATCAGCCAACTCCCACCGCGAGTTTCACCACACCTCGATCTAGCTTTTCGCAGGCGATCCTTGCTTTTTGACGCACAGTTTCAGAAGGCGCAATCTCAGCGATCTGATTTAGTAAGTCGATGAGATTTCTAACCGATCGCACAAAGTCACCTGCGGCATAATCCTCTTCGGACAGGGAAACACTCAGTGATCCGCCGTTAAACCAAACAAGGATTGCCCTACTCATACCGAAATCGATTTCACGTAGAGGTGTCAGTGTGGCTTCTTCGAGCTGCCCATTGATTTGTCTGTGTATCTGCCTCAACCTTGCACCTGCATCCCGCAAGTGCTTTGGAGGAAGGCTCTCGCTTGGATCGGTATCTCGACTTCGAGATTCGTAGACAAAAGCACTCATCAAAACGACGAGATCGGCATCCGTTAGGGGCTCGAGCACTCCGCTCCACAGGACTTCGGCGATCACCACATCAAGCTCGTGGAAAACATTCCTTAAAGTGCTCCCCTTTTCAGTAAGAGACCAGCCATCAATGAATCCTCGCTTTGAGAGCAATGTCGTTACATCGGCGAAACGAGCACTCACCGAGCCCGCCATTGAGGTCTGTTTAGCGGAGATCTGGTCTATATCTTTAAGCAGCCGTTTGAGTGTGCTCTTGTCGGATTTCCTGTTACTGGCAGGGCCTCTGCGGGACGCAGGTCGACCCGAACCATGAGCTGAAACCAAACGCGCTACTTCCACTACAAAGTCTCTACGTTGCGGTACATATGGGATTGGGAGTACAACCTTGCCAGTTTTCACTCCAAACTCCGAGAGCTCAACGAGGTCAAAAGTAATGCGCTCCGCCTCGTTATCGACCGCTGTTATTCGAGTTCCAGAGTTCCGATCGGCTATCGCAACCACAGCCACAAGACCTTGATACACAACTGAGTCAACGTAAACGAGATCTCCGAGTTCAAAGCGCTGCATGGAGATCTCTGTGCCAGGGTCGTTGACACCAAAGGAACGTAGCTCTGCTTCTAGACGTTCGCGTCGCCGTTCCAAAAGAACTATCTCTTTGTCGGATTGAAACTGAGCAAGAGAAAGATTCAACAAGTGTTGCGCCTCTCGTTGTGAGTGCGTTGCGATCAAATTGGTCGCCATATTGCAAGACGGCTTGAACGCTGAGCGCAGATTGAACTCGCGATTAGCAACGAGACCGGCCACCGTGTCAAACCTCACGAACGGGTTGGCACAGATCACGGCTACGCCTTTTGAGTCAAGCCCACGACGCCCTGCCCTACCCGTCAACTGGGTGAAGTCGGCAGCCGACAGGATCTCATGGTGTTCGCCACGAAAACGAGTCACTTTCTCAATTACCACCGCGCGTGCTGGCATGTTGATACCCACTGCCAAAGTTTCGGTCGCGAAAACTACCCGAACTAGACCTTCAAGAAATGCGCGTTCAACGCACTCCTTTAGTGGGGCGATCATTCCTGCGTGATGTGATCCAATCCCTCGGACCAAAGCGCTTTCGAAGTCTTCGATACCCAGAACATGTAGGTCTTCGTCACTAATTCCCTGCGTAGCAACATCAATAAAATCTTCGATTCGTCTCTTGGCTTCCGTATCGTTGAAGTCAAAACCGTCCGCCACCAAGGAACGTGCCGCTTCGTCACACTGTGCTCTGCTGAAAATAAAGAATATTGCCGGAAGAAGATCTTCTTCATCGAGATAGTCAACGATCTCGGCCCGCGTGGGCGTTCCAAGGCGTTGCTGATGACTTTTCGACTTGTTCCGAGATTTGACTGGCATCGATTCAATACGACGCACATGTGGATTGCCGACGCCATCAATCAGCACTGGCTCAACTCGGACCATCGATGTTTCACGATCAAACGCCGCATAGCGTGACTCGAGAGGAACGGGCCGATGGTCGGATATCACGAAGTCAGTCCGACCTCTGACAGTAGATATCCAATCAGCAATCTCCCGAGCATTGCTCACGGTGGCCGAAAGGCACACGAGCAAGACCTCCTGGGGTAGGTGGACAATGATTTCCTCCCAGACTTGCCCCCTGTAGGTGTCTTGAATGTAGTGAACCTCGTCTAAAACAACTGCGTGAAGATCGTCCAAATCATTAGATCCGGCATAGATCATGTTGCGCAGGACCTCGGTCGTCATTACCACGACACTCGCATGTGGGTTGATTGAGTTGTCTCCTGTTAGTAATCCAACTTCTTCGGCGCCATATTGCTCCACGAAGTCGCGATACTTTTGATTACTAAGAGCCTTTATCGGAGCCGTGTAAAAGGCTCGTTTTCCAATCGCACGAGCAGATTCAACTGCGTACTCCGCCACCAAGGTTTTGCCGCTACCTGTCGGAGCTGCAACCAGAACTGAGTGACCACTATCTAATGAGGCAAATGAATCAAGTTGGAACTGATCTGGTGTGAACCCAAGACCTGCAAGGAACGAATTCCGCCAAGAGTTAGCTTCCATGAGCTTTGACGCTTGCACGACGACGACTTCGTTGTATTAGTAGACCTATCAACACCGAGACAAGGTAAAGAACAGTCATGGGAATCGATAACGCAAAGAGACTCACAGGGTCGCCGCTTGGCGTTATCACGGCTGCCACGACAAAGATTGCCATGATGGCGTATCGCCACTGTGCGATCAATGCTCGAGGGGTCAATACGTTTGCGACCTGCAAGAAGACGAGCAGAAGCGGAAACAGCAAGCCGAGCCCAAAAGCAAGCATCATCATGGCAACAAGCGAGATGTACTTCCCGATTTGATAAGTCTGTGAAACGTCCTCACCAGACCAGGAAATCAAAAATTCAAGTGCCCGACTTAGAGTCCAATATGCGATTGCGCCGCCAAGACTGAACAATAAGACGGCTGCGACCAAGAACCATCTGGCATAACGCTTTTCACTCTTATGCAACGCTGGAACGATGAAACGCCAGATCTGCCACAGGATCACGGGCAAAGCCACGATGATTCCACCGTAAGCCGCTATCCGAAAACGCGCACCCAGGCCGTCTAGTGGACCAAGTCCATAGAGGGTTCCATCACATTCAAAATCGGCATTGTTACTACAAACATCCCTGTACGGCCGAGTGAGAAACCGCAGGACGGGGTTATAAAAAATCGTGATTGAAATCGCAAAGACCACAACCGCTAAAAGGCTTTTCATGATTCGGGCGCGCAGTTCAGCCAAATGCTCAACCAGGGTCATGTCTTTAACAGCATCGGAGTTTTTGCGGAACTTCACGACTGGTTCTCCGGATCGTCATCCTTGCGGGGCTCTTCAGGAATCCGCGACACCGCGTCCTTTAGCGTCTCTGCGGTGCCACGAATCTCTCGAAGCGGCTCATCAACCACATCGGCCACGGCTTTCTTGAAGCCATCCGAGATATTGCGAATTTCGCGGTAAACCTCGCCAACACGCCTTATCACTCCCGGCAGCTTTTCTGGACCCAAAACAACCAGACCGATCACGAGCAAAAAGACAATCTCCGTGCCGGAAACATTGAACACCTAACAAGTGTAGGTAGGTCCTCTAGCGAGACCTACATTGGCAACATGGCATCTGCGCAATCACAGGATCGTGGAGGTCCTATTCTCTTCGCCCATCGCGGGGCTCGGGCTTTTGCCCAGGAGAACACAATCCCCAGCTTTCAACTGGCATTGAAACTTGGAGCAACTGGCTTAGAAACAGATGCGTGGCTTACCAGTGACAACGTTGCAGTGCTTGATCATGACGGGATCGCACGACGTTTTCCACGCCGCATGATTTCCAGCGTCAAAGCGGAGGATTTACCGCCGCATATTCCGACACTCGAAAACCTGCTAGCGACAGCCCCCGGAGTTGATTTATCAATTGATGTAAAGGATCCAAAAGCATTTGATGCGATATCCGACGTGGTTCTTCGTTCCAGCACACCTCCCTCGAAGGTATGGCTGTGTCACCCCGAACTGACCTTGTTGCAGCAATGGAAATCCACTGCACCCCAATTTCGTTATGTTCATTCGATTCGACTCAAGAACATCGGCGGCAGTATCGAGGCACACATCGCCAAACTTCAGTCATCTGGAATTGAAGTCTTGAACATGCACCACACAGATTGGACCACGGGTCTGGTCGTGTTGTGTCATCGATTCGAGATCAAGGCATTTGCATGGGACGCACAGTTTCCTGAGACGTTACGCGGGGTTCTTCGAATGGGTGTCGATGCTGTCTACTCCGACTGGGTGGACCGCATGGTAGACGCGGCCCATTGACAAAATGCCCTAGAGAAGACCCAGGCGGTTCAGCGGCCACACAATCATAAAGGCACGACCCACGACAAGATCCTCATCAATGGGTCCAAACATTCTCGAATCAAATGATTCGGATCGATTATCGCCCATAACAAAAATCTTTCCCTTTGGAATTATCTGTTCGGCAAGATTCGCCACTCGACAGCGAGAATTCAGGTCTACTTGAGCGACGTCTTGAGCATCAAGATATTTTTCTTCCAAAGCAACGCCATTCAAAATAACCACACACTTTTTGATTTCCAGAGTGTCGCCACCCAAGGCGATCACACGCTTAATCAGATCATCATGATTTACGGTCCCACCACTGGTCGTAACTCGATCAAAGACAACCACATCACCGCGACCAATTCCATGAAGTTTGTATGACAGCTTGTTCACTAGTACTCGATTGTTGTCATACAGAGTGGTCTGCATTGAGGGTCCTGAGATATAGAACTGCTGAAATACAAACACTCTGATCATCAGTGCGGCGAATAAAGCCACAACCACGACAATGATCCAATCCCTGAGGGATTTTGCTGCAGATTTCGGGCGACTAAGCGAAGCTGACGAACTCTCCGCTATCTCCAAATCTGGCTCTTCATATTCCGACATGAGACTTTAAACATAGTGTTTCGCGACCAATTTGGCTTTTCATCCAGTATCAGCCCAACAAACCTTGGACAGCTGCGAGCGTTGCCTCATAGAACAGTGGGTCTTCATCAATACCTCGACCCATGGACGTGGGTAGCCACTCTTCTTTCTTTAGTCGGCTAAGCAGTTGTTCGACTTCTTCACGTGGAACCGAGTCGGCGATATCAGAACCCGCGTAGGAGGACGGTGCACAGATTCGGACTCTCGCTGTTAGCAGGTCCATCACGGTCTGAGAATGATGACTCAAACCCCTGTGACGCTCGCGAGGATCAGTGTGGCTCATCCTCAAGGCATACTGCACTTGAGCACCAAGACTCGCCAGAGTCTCCGATATCGCCAAACATTCAAGAGCTGAATTGCCTACACGAGTGGAAGTGCCAGCAACCCCTGGCCCCATTCCCACGATCACCACGTCTGAATGCAAAAATTCGAAAGCCGCCGCAACGCCGCCTACCACCGTTAATGACTCGAAATCACCTCCGAATGACTGTCCGGCGGAGATGGTATGTGTGAGCGCATCGGTGTCACGCAGTCGAGACACAAGGTCAGAAAGCGCAAGAGGAAGCGCTCCACCGTCGGTCATGACATAAGTGATCTTTGCATCAGGCAAAAAATAACGTGCTGCGATTACAGCTACGCCCACTTGACTATGCAAACCCGATACCAATACTTTCTTGTCCTTCAGTCGTTGCGATAGCTCAATTATTGGTTCCTGATACATCTCCTCAATGGCGACGCTTGGATGCTGCAGACTCGTGTAGCGCATCTTCATGATGTGTCCCGGAGCGCTGTAATCCTCGGGCGATCGACTCAAGTTCCAATGCACAACGTGCCATCCACCAGTACCAAGTGCAAGATTTATCGCCGCCTTGTTGATCACAACGCGATCGCCGATACTGCTTTCCCCAAGGAGGTCGGTTAAGACATAGGCACGTTCGCCACTTTTTAGCTCTACTCTTTGCAAGCCATTTCGAACTTCGAGGATCCGAGCAACTGAATCTTCGGCGAACAGTTCCATCCTCAGAGCGACTCAATTAAGCGCTCGACGCGCTCATCGCGACTCTTGAATGGATCTTTACAGAGCACCGTGCGTTGCGCTTGATCATTCAACTTCAGATGCACCCAGTCCACCGTATAGTCCCGCTTCTTCGCTTTTGCGGCACTTATAAAGGCTCCCCTGAGCCGAGCACGAGTTGTTTGGGGTGGGACACTCATCGCGTTCAAGATATCGGTCTCGGCAACAACAGATTCGACCTGCTCATGACGTGCCAGTCGATAGAAAAGACCTCGATCTCTTCGAATGTCGTGATATTGCAGATCAATTAGCTGAAGTTTGGCGTCATTCATGCTGAGCGCATTTTTCGTCTTATAGGCATCGATCAGTGAGAGTTTGGTAACCCAGTCCACTAGCCGTTCCAACTTCATCGGATCGTTCTCGATGGTGGAGACACAGTGTTCCCACATCAACAACGCTCGTTGCTCTTCTTCTGGAAAACCCCGTTCTTCAGCGTAACGAAGAGCCGATGACAGATATTCGCGCTGGATATCAAGAGCGCTCATTTCGCGTCCCGACTGCAGAGAAACTCTGCGACGACAGGTTGTGTCGTGACTGATCTCACGTATTGCGCGAATTGGATTCTCGAGAGTGAGATCGCGTAAATCCCATTTTGGATCTTCCAACATTCTCAACATGCAGGCAGTTGAGCCGATCTTAAGAAATGTGGAGTACTCACTCATATTGGAGTCACCAACGATCACATGTAGACGGCGATAGAGCTCCGCATCGGCATGTGGCTCATCGCGAGTATTGATTATCGGCCTGCTTCTAGTCGTGGCAGAGCTGATGCTCTCCCAGATGTGTTCGGCACGTTGGGAGATCGTGAACTGGGTTCCTCTAGCTGAAGGAACTAGTCGACCGGCGCCCGTAAAAATCTGTCGTGTAACAAGGAACGGAATTAGGACTGAAGCATGACGACTTCCGTCGTCCGATCGTCGAGTCAGATAATTCTCATGGCACCCGTAACTATTACCCGCTGAATCAGTGTTGTTTTTCAAAAGGTAAACGGTGCCCTTAACACCTTCCTGCTGGAGACGCTCCTCAGCTGCGAAAGCCAGCCGATCAAGAATTGCTTCCCCCGCACGGTCATGGGCGACTACGTCATAGATTGAGTCGCATTCAGGGGTGGCGTACTCGGGATGAGACCCAACATCGAGATAAAGACGAGCACCATTTTCTAGGAAAACATTTGAACTGCGTCCCCAAGTCACAACATTGCGGAAAAGGTACCGCGAGACTTCATCCGGAGTTAAGCGTCTCTGGCCGCGATGCGTGAAGGTAATTCCGTATTCCGTTTCCAGTCCGAATATACGACGCTTTGTCATCAGCCCTGCAGAAGGTTTTCAACCTCTTCGTCGCTGAGCCGACGGAAACAGCGCCGCGCGGAATTGCGATCCAGAATTCCTACTTCAAGCTCGCTGGCAGCAATGCTCCGATCGGGACCAGACAAAGACTCAACAGCAATGGACACAGCTTGTCCGAGCCCGAGCCCGGCCTTCCAGGTTGCCTTTAAGCGCTCAGTTACTGCTTCGGCGTCACCACCTAGGGCTGCGAAGTTGGTTTCATCCGCCACAGTGCCGTCGTAGAGGATGTGGAACATCTCGTCGGGTCTTCCATTCAGTGCTACTTCAGCGACAAGAATCTCAACCTCGAGGGGTTTTGGGTCCACGGTGAAAGTGTGACCAATTAGAACTGCATACTCATTGGCGAGACTTCGAGCATCCACGTCATCGCGCGAGTACTGATAGCCCTGAAGATCTGCGTAACGCACACCCAAGCGGCGCAAAGCGTCGAATTCGTTGAACTTGCCAACTCCCGCGAAAGCAATTCGATCGTAGATCTCGTTAACTTTCCGCAGACTATTAGAGGGGTTTTCAGCGACAATTGCTATTCCGTCAGTAAACCCGACCGCCGCAAGACCTCGGCCACGAGCGATTCCTTTGCGTGCGAAGTCCGCCTTATCCTTCATCGCCTGTTCAGGCGCTACATAAAACGGCATGCTCATCGCGCACCTACTTCAACGTTGATGGCCTCGAATGCAACGCGAAGCCGATCGTCTGACACGCGACTCCAACCTTGTGCTGAAATCTCCGCCACCACCGGATAAATGCCTCGGCGAATATCTGGACCACCAGTAGCGGAGTCCACATCGGCGGCCTCCCATAAGGACCGACACACAAGTTTCACAGCTTCGTCGTTGGAAAGATTTTCCTTCCAACCCATTTTCAAGACCGTTGAGCAATGAACCGAGCCAGATCCGGTCGCCACATATTCCGTTTCTTCGTAACGGCCACCAGTTACGTCAAAGTTCCAGATCCGCCCTTCCGAACGCCTCGTGTCATATCCACCGAAGATGGGAACTACTACGAGCCCCTGCATTGCAGCAGAAAGGTTTTGGCGAATCATGGTCGACAACAGATTTGCTTTACCTTCAAGCGAAAGAAGTTTGCCTTCTACCTTTTCGTAATGCTCAAGCGATAGTTGGAAGACCTTCACCATCTCCATCGCCGGACCCGCGGCTCCCGCTATGGCTACTGCGCTGAATTGATCGGCCTGCACTACCTTTTCCATGCTCCGATGACTGATCAAGTTTCCCGCGGTGGCGCGTCGATCTCCACCCATCACGATCCCTCCGTTAAAACGGACCGCAACACAAGTTGTGGCGTGAGGAACCTTGTGATCGTGACCAATCGCTGAATAGTCAGGATTGAGCCCAACACGATGCAACAATTCCGAGAAACTAGATCCGGGATCTTCGGCGAAATTGAATACGGGAAGAGGCATAGATTCCGAGGCTATTACTACTCGCCGCCCTTTTGCACGTAGGCCCGCACAAACTCCTCGGCATTGGTTTCGAGAACCTCGTCTATCTCATCAAGCAGATCGTCTAGTTCAGCCCTGAGTCGCTGTCCGGTATCAGAATCTGAACTGAGAGACTCCGTAGCCACTTCACTCGATTCCACAGATGAGTTGGATTTGCGTTGGATACGTTCTGCCATGCCTTGTTCCTACGCCGTAGAGACTTGAAAGTCAACTATTTCGCAATCTTTTCAATCATCACCGAGTAATCGAACTAAATCATTGGTGGTCACCGCTTTATCCACAAGCGACCCAATCAAGTCTCGAGTTCCCCTTTGTGGTTCCGACATTGCAATACGACGCAATTCCCCGCCGCCGACATCCACGACCATGCTGTCCCAGTTGGCCGACACCACATCACGCGGCCATTTAGACACACACTTGCCTCGGAAATAGGCACGAGTGTCCTCTGGTGGCTCGTTGATCGCTAGATCCACCAAGGTCTCGTCCACGAGGCGATCCAGATTGGCCCTACCAGCGAGACACTTATCTGGACGCATGTCGTGATACTGCAGGTCGAGAAGTTTCAGTTTGGGATCTTCGCCAGTGATTCCGTGTCGATCGGCGTAAGCCAGGACGATTCTCTCTTTGGCAATCCAATCGACTGTCCGTAGTGCAAAGTCGTTGCGGTCTTCAAGAGAATCGAGAATCTGGGGCCACAGCCGAGCGAGCAGCTGAGCTGACTCTGCGCCAATACAAGCGATGTTCTGCGAGAGGTAATCGAGGGCCAATGCGCAGATTTGACGCTGAATATCCAGCGCTGTTTTCGCTTTTCCATTCCGAAATTCAACGGTGCTTCGCAAAGAAGGGTCCGAGCTGACTGTCTGCACCGCTTTAACTGGATCCAAAAGTTGAATCTCTAGAGGAAATACTCCGTCTTCAATCATGGCGAGCACCACACATGTGGATGCCACCTTCAGAAAAGTAGCCGTTTGACTCATGTTGGCGTCTCCACAAATAACGTGCAAGCGGCGATACTTACGTGGATCGCAATGGGGTTCGTCACGAGTATTGACGATGGGCCTTTTCAGGGTCGTCTCCAGCCCAACCTCAGCCTCGAAGAAATCAGCACGCTGGGAGATTTGAAAATTGAATGAATTCGTCGGCATATTTGCTCGACGCTGCGTTTGATTTTCAACACCAATCTTTCCAGCACCACAGAAAATCTGTCGCGTCACAAAATGAGCAGTAACGCCCTGAACAATGTCATCAAAATTGACGGCTCGGTCTACTAAATAGTTTTCGTGGCACCCATAACTGTTGCCTTTGCCGTCGCTGTTGTTTTTGTACAACAAGACCTCAGAGTCGCCCGGAAGTATCTGGTTGGCTGCCGCGACGCTGCGACGCACAATCTCTTCAGCGGCAAGGTCGTATGTGAGAACGTCTAACGGCGAAGAACATTCGGGGGTGGAGATTTCTGGATGGGCGTGGTCAACGTAATACCTCGAACCGTTTCGGAGCACCGCATTAACTAGATGTGACTCCACTTCTGGTGGAAAAACATCACTCAAGGCAGCGCCCCTGGCGTCCATGTCGGGGTGTTCAGCAATGAAATCCCAGCCCGTAATCGCCGACACACTTTGCAGATAGGCATTGATCAGAATTGATGAGGCAAGAACCGGGTTTTGCTCCGCACCTCGAACCAGAATCCCGTATTCAGTTTCAATGCCCGAGATTTTTCTGATCATGATTTACAAATACTGACCCGCAACCACTGGTTGAATAGCTTTGTTGCCAGGAGCAGCACCAAAGATGGTGCGAATAAATATGATGCGCTCGCCCTTTTTGCCCGACACGCGCGCCCAGTCGTCCGGATTGGTCGTGTTCGGAAGATCTTCGTGTTCTCGATACTCCTGACGAACCGCATCCAATATGTCCGAGTTACTAATTCCTCGGCTACCACCTGCGATCTCTCGTTTTATCGCGGACTTTTTGGCACGTCTCACAATGTTCTCAATCATTGCGCCGGAGGCAAAGTCATCGAAGTACAAAACTTCTTTGTCTCCGTTCTGATAGGTCACCTCGAGGAACTGATTCTCTTCACCGTGCGAATACATAAAGTTCACCGCGTCGTCGATGAGTGACTCAATTGCCGCCCCCACATCATTATTTGACCCAGCAAGTAGTTCACCAGAAATTGGCAAATCATCATTGATATAGCGCGCAAAAATCTGTTTTGCAGCCAGAGAATTTGGTCGCTCGACTTTGATCTTCACATCGAGGCGTCCTGGACGCAGAATCGCTGGATCAATCAGGTCCTCGCGGTTAGTAGCGCCTATGACGATCACATTTTTGAGTCCCTCTACACCATCAATTTCTGCGAGCAATTGAGGTACCACTGTTGATTCCATGTCGGACGACACGCCTGTTCCACGGGTGCGGAACATTGAATCCATCTCGTCAAAAAAGACAATCACGGGCCAGCCTTCTTCGCTCTTCTCTCGTGCCCGTTGAAAAATCATTCGGATTTGTCGTTCGGTCTCACCGACATACTTGTTTAAGAGCTCAGGACCTTTGATGTTGATGAAATAAGAACGACCCTTCTCATCGCCAGTGCGTTGGGCGACCTTTTGGGCGAGACTGTTTGCAACTGCTTTTGCGATCAAGGTTTTGCCACAACCCGGCGGACCATAGAGAAGAATTCCCTTCGGAGCCGGAAGGCGGTATTCGGCGAAAAGCTCTTGATGAAGGAATGGGAGTTCTACGGCATCAGCGATCTGGACAATCTGGGTATCCAGTCCACCGATGTCTGAGTAGTGAACATTGGGAACTTCTTCAAGCAAAAGCTCATCGACTTCGGGCTGTGGGAGTCTTTCCAATACGAATCCCGATCGGACATCCGCGCGAAGAAGGTCACCGGCGCGAAGCAGTTGACCTCGAAGCGAATCGCAGAGCTCGAGTACGCGTTCATCATCGCCGCGAGTAGACACGATTACTCGATATCCATCCTCAAGAACATTCTTGAGAGTGACGATTTCACCGACTCGCTCGGAGTCAGTTGCCAGAATTACGTTCAGACTTTCATTCAGAACAACCTGCGCACCTAATTCGAGTGTCTCGGCATTGATCTCAACTGAAGTGTTGACCCTCATCTTGCGGCCGCCTGTGAGTATGTCGACTGATCCATCGTCGTTCTTCGCAGTGATTACCCCATATGCCGAGGGAGGCTGACTTAACTTCTGGACTTCCTCGCGGAGAACCGCAAGATTCTCACGTGTCTCGCGCAGTGCATCAGATAATCGATCATTCCTAGCCAGAGCGTCGGCCAACTGCCCTCTGGTCTCTAAAAGGCGCTCTTCAAGGAGCCTGGACCGGCCTGGGAGATCGGCAAGGCGCGCTCGCACCTCGGCGAGTTCGGCTTGCACTGCAGCCAGGGTCTCAAACCCGACCTCGTCCGATTGTGATTCATCGGTCATGCCAAATACCTCCCGCACCATGTTTAGCCGAGTCCTCTGTGTAAAGTAAGGGGGTCAATTGAGCCAATAGGAGTTGGAAGCGATGAAGGTTTGGATCGACCAAGATCTCTGCACCGGTGACGGGCTTTGTGAGGAAATTGCCCCATCCGTGTTCACCCTGCTCGATGATGGACTTGCATACGTCGTCGAAGGCGACAAAGTTTTCGCCACTGCAAAGGGCAACCCGCAAGGCGCAGATGGCCTTGCCAACATTCCGGATAATCAACTCGATGCCGTGATTGAATCCGCCGAGGAATGCCCCGGCGAATGCATTTTTATCGAACCCTGATCAATCCAGCGCCCGACTGTCAAAAAGCCAGTGTGAGCCACCATTCTGTGGTCTGGCCTAACTGACTCACCTTCTATGTGCCAAGTGCGATGCAGAACCTCAAGAGTTCTCGTATCCGTCCAACCCTTTTGCATTCCGTGGCGAACCTTCGCTGCCTGCGTGATGCTTGGCGTGTAGGCGAGGAAAATACCTCCAGGCCGTAGCGAGCCCCTCACATGATCCAGTAAATGCCATGGCTCAGGTAGATCAAGGATGAACCGGTCAAATACACCGTCATCAACGCCGGCATACGAATCACGTATTTGTACGTGGAAATTCCCCAGCGCTTCAGGACCCAAAAATGATTCCACGTTCGCCTTAGCGCGATTGGCAAAATCTTCGCGCAGTTCGTAGCCGGTGATCTCCGCGCCCCAGCGCAACATTGCCATGGACAAAGCTCCCGATCCAACACCGGATTCAAACACGCGTACCCCAGGCTTGATATCTCCAATCATGCAGATCGGAGCCAAATCCTTGGGGTAGATCACCTGCGCACCTCTTGGCATCTCCACAACGAAATCCTCAAGGGTTGGTCTTAGAACCACGTACTTCGCACCCTTTGTCGACTCAACCCAACAGCCCTCCTCTTTGCCAATCACATTGGCGTGAGGAACGAAACCAGAATGACTGTGAAACTCACCAGAGTCGGAGAGAATCTGAAGATATCTTCGTTTTTTCTGGTCTAGGAGAACCACTCTCTCACCGGCCCGAAATACATTGCTCATTTCACTTCCCAGTCTTCGCTGCGATTCACCCGCAAAGTTAAAGTCTGACCCTCTTTCAGGCGGATGCGCTTGACACCCTTCTTGTCAGAGCGGCCTTTCGCCCGACGCTTAAGAATCCAAGCGAGCAGTCCACCAAGTAGCCGAGAACGTTTTCGAACAAAGGTCACAAAATGAGTAGACCGCGGAACCTTCCGCATTCTGCTCAGCCCCTGCGAATTTCAACAAACGCAGACTTTTTACGCCCCCTGCGACGACCCGCAAAATACGCAACTAGCACAGCAATAAATCCCGCACCCACAGCAGCCCCGACAAGAGTCTGTTTTTCATCTTTCAGGCGACCCTGAATCAATTCCTGAATGCTGCGCAATTTGTTTTCGATATCAGTCCGGGAAATCCGATTGGTGCTCTCGGTATTTGTCTCGTCAGTCATGGGGCCTCACAGTGTCCGTTTTTTCACCCTACTAAGGGTCACCAGCACGATCAGGGCGCCCAGCACGAAAGTGACCATGTAAGGAACAAATGACCAACCACCATCAAAGGCGTTGCCTGAAAGATCCACCAAGAGCCGCAGTGCACCAAGCAGCACCAGCACCATTCCAATACTTACGAACACCGCCGCGATGCTTCCCACAAGAACCCATCGACCCGCACCCTTTAGTGGCTCAAGCGTCTCCTGCTTGGCATAGCCAACGATGGTGTCAACCACATCCGAGGATTCCTCAGCCTGACGAATATCCGAAAACAATCCCATGAATTACCTCACCTAAATCCAAACATTACTTTGCTCTCAAGACAATCCGAATTTGTATGTTTCTAGCTTGTGCTGACACAGAGCGTCTAGCGCGTGCATCCGATCCGTGTTGTCGCGCAAGCGAACGAGTTGGTAGCGATCCAATTCATCAAGTGGGGCCTGTGCGCATAGCCGCCAGCCCGATTCAGTCGCGTCATCGCTCGTATCCCCGACCAACACTGTTGGATCAATCGGTGCTCCCATCTCAAAGGCAAGGGCCCGCAATTGCCGTACCGTGGTTGCTGCTTGAGCGTAAGCAATTGCAAATGGACCATCGGTGCGCGCAGCCTCACAGCGCGTAACTTCAACTACCGCCCGTGGGTAAGGAACTTCTGGAAGCCACTCAACTACCTCAAGAAGATCAGTGACCTTTGCGGCCACTAATGCCCCATCACCAGATGCACTCCACTGAATGCCACGAATCTCAGCAAGAACACCAAATTGTGCGCGCTTGTCCCCTCCCCCAACTTCCCTACCGCGCTCGATCATCACCGAGCCGAATACTGGCGGCAGATTTAAGTCAGATCGAGTTAAATCGACAAACATCTGCACATAACGACTCTCAAATATTCGAAGCGGCAAATCCTCAGTCGGAATGAATGGATTTCCCAACGGGAACATCGGAATTTCTATCAGGCCATCCATTAGCCACTCATTGCCCTGGACTCACATCAAGAGCAGAATCAGGCGGCCGCGAGAAGCTCAAGAGCCTTGTAACTAGATCAGTCCATCGAGGGCGGAAATAGGACTCTTCGTTGACTCCCGAACCGTTGTAGAACAACGCAAAAACGGGTGCGCCAGGTTTCTCATTCGCAAAACCCGATAGGGCCTTCACGCCTGTCAGAGAACCGGTCTTAGCTCTAACCACCCCTAATGCTGGAGGTTCTGTAAAAGCGTCGATGAGAGTTCCGCTCGAGCCGCCTAACGGAAGTTTCTGCAGAAGCGTTCGACCGGAGGTTGAGTTCAACAGATCGACCATGAGCCCGCAGGTCAAACGATTTGAGCGATCAAGTCCCGAGCCGTCCGCGATCACCAGGTTCTCGGTGTTGTATCCCCATGCTGAGAGTTGTTCTATAACTACGCCAGCACCGGCTGCCGTTGAAGCCACACCTTTGACGGACAACCCGATTGACTTCAGCAACATTTCTGCGGTGTTATTGTCGCTATTCGTAAGCATGTCAGTGACCAGATCGGCTAGTGGAGCCGATTCGATGCTTGCAACGGTGGGCAAATCCGCATCTGCTTTCCCTGAAACGGCTGAACCAATGACGGCCACACCCAATCGCCGCAAACGCGCCGAGAGTTCCTGTGAAGCTGCGAAGGCGGGATCGTCAGGTTTTTGACTCAGTCCAAAAACTGAACCATCGTCTAGCAGCAGTGCTCCTATAGGGCCGCCAAAGGTCTTCTTGACGTCAGCGGACCAACCCGATGGATATCGCTGCTCATCAAACATTGAGCCATCTCCCACCAATGAACCTTCGATACGGGTCACGCCAGCTTCAACAAGAGCGTCTAACAACGTAGTCACATCGGTAAAGAAAGTTGTTGGGTACTTTTCAACACTGCGGTACATCGGAAGACTCAAAACTGGGTCTCCCCCACCAACAATAAAAAGGTTGCCAGCTGCGACTCCGTCGACAACATTGCCGACGATCTTGGTTTCAAAACGATGCGCAGGTCCAAATACCTCCAGCGCAACCAATGCTGTCACGATCTTGATATTCGATGCAGGAATCAAAGCGGTATCAGAATTGACCAGATCTACTGTTCGATCAAATGACTTGACAGCCAAGCAAGCGTTATCGCCAAGAGTCGCTGAAAACTCTCCTAGATCTAGTCGTAGATTTGCCACCGAAACATCTGATGCCAGAGTCGAGTTAATTCGACGCACGTTCAACAGTGATGTACCAGAAAGCTCCATTGATGAGTTATTGGGATTATTGCGAGTAGCAACACCGCCCAGGGCGCCGATTCCTGCAAGCAATGGCGCCAAGCCAACCATCGCACCTACGCCAACAGCTAAAAGTGGCCGCCTTCGCGTGGGCTGATCGGTCATGTGGCAATACCCCTGTACTTTGCGTATCTGTACAAGTGAGCAAGTGCGGTTGCGGCACGATTTCCGCTTGGATAACACATCCGCCCAGTAGCTCTAACTGTGGCGGGTCCTGCGTTATTCGGATCTGCGGTGGCCAATTCAGTTGCAGTCAAAATTGGTTTGCCGGTGGCAACTGAAAGCTCATGTGCTGCTTCGGCAAATCGCTGATCCTGCTTTTCGTGGTACGAAACTATGCGGTCCATTCCGAAGCCTGGATAAAAGGCGCCTTCACGCATCAGCCGCGCCTGGTTGCTTTGAATACCGATTCCTAGATAGATGACGGCGTGGACCTGGGGGTGTCGGGCGACGATTTCCATCACATCTGGAATCGTGTCGCGTGTCTCACCACCCGCACAATCCACTGGGTTGTTGCGGCTCCACCGAGGAGGCAACTTTGAATCAATATCGCTTAGGAGGTCTTCTGGAAGATCAAGAAGTGTCAAGACACCATCTCTCGAAATCTGGTCCGCAGTGGCAACTCCCCAGCCGCCAACGGTCGTTAAAACCACCACATTTGGACCGATTGGAAGAGGTTGAGTTGCAAAGGTTGCAGCGGCCTCAAAGGCTTCCTCTACCGTCACCGCACGAGACACACCCGTCTTTGCACACACTCCGTCAAAGATTCGATCGTTGGCCGCAAGTGCGCCCGTATGGCTCGCCGCTGCGCGCGCACCGCTGTCGGTTGCTCCACCCTTTACAACCACTAGTGGTTTGCGTGCAGTTGCCTCACCAAAGCCGAGAATCAAATCAGCTCCATCAGTAATGCCCTCTAGGTAGGCAAGAGAAACCTTGGTCGCGTCGTCGGTCGAGTACCACCGCAGATAATCGATAACGGAGACAGCCGCGGCATTACCAGCGGAAACAGCACGAGAAATCCCCACATGGTGTTGACGCGCAAAATTCTGGAAACTAGAGACAAAGTTGCCACTCTGGCTAGCTACGGCAATTTCACCAGCTGGAGGATACGGGGCAACAATCTGAGCGCACAGCGAAGATGGTGTACTCACGACGCCTTGTCCATTTGGACCAGCAATCAAGACACCGAGCTCTTTACCAAGCTCAACCAGTGCATCTTCCTCGCGCTTACCTTCCTCACCGGCTTCGCCATAACCAGCCGAAGTAATGAAAGCGGCCTTTATGCCCTTTGAAGCACAAGCTTTAATGAGGTTCTGATTTGTTGATGCAGGCGTACACACGAACGCGAGATCAAACTTTCCAGCCTCCAGGTCATCAATTGATTTAACAGTTGCGATGTCCAAGACGCTCTCTCCGCTCAAATTGGTAGCGGCAACTTCCCCCCGATAGCCACTGGCAAGAATGTTGTGCAGAGATACGAAACCAAATTTTCCTGGGTGCGATGATGCGCCAGCCACAACAACCCCTCGTGGATCGAAAAGAGCTGAGAAATGCGCATCAGATGCTCGGCTTCGCGGGCTCGCGGTTTCCACCGCGGCTTCATCTGAAATCTCGATAAGTGCATCGACTGCAACGATCGACCCATTTGGTTGCACGATCATCGGATTCACATCAACGGAGACGATGCGTTGGTTCTCAACCATGCAGCGACCAACCGCCATCAGGGCATCAACGAGTTCATCAATTGATACGGCCTTTTCACCGCGAAACTCTTGCAGTAACTTCTGTAGCCGGAGACTGCCGACCATCGAGCGTGCATCGTCTTCTGTAATTGGTAATGGTCTAAACACCACATCTTCTAAAACTTCGGCCATGACCCCGCCCACACCGAGCATCAAGGTTGCGCCAAATACCGGATCACGTAGCGCCCCGACAATCAATTCACGGGTACCAGACACCATTGGGGCAATCAGAAGTGAAACCGCCCCGTCCTCGGGGGTGGCCGCAGAAAACAATTCGGTCGCTGCCGTGGCCACATCATCCGGATTGGAAAGACGCAGACGCACCAGACCGCGTTCAGTTTTATGCGCGATGGTGTCGCCGCACAGCTTTAGTACCACCGGATAACCAAGTTGATTTGCCGCGCTAGAGGCTTCTTCAGTCGATGCTGCGCTCTTTTCGGCCGGCAATGGGAGTCCGTAGGCAGCCAGCATTTCCTTGGATTCGGACTCTGACAAGGTCCGGGTTGCTATCGGTCTTTTAGGGGCTGCCATGCGTCCACGGTAGCGACTTGTATTGCTCTTGTCCTGATACCTTCGAATCGTGACAAAGAGCGAGAAAATGCCCGGATCAATCCTCACACCGGAGCAAGACGCTCTAGCGATTTCAATTATCCGCGGTCTCGCGATGGATGCTCCCCTAAAAGCCAAGAGTGGACACCAAGGCACAGCCATGGCCCTTGCGCCATTAGGCCACGTGCTTTTCAGTCGGGTGATGAAATACGACCCCAAAGATCCAACCTGGTCCGATCGTGACCGATTCATTCTCTCTGGTGGCCATGCATCGATTCTTCAATACGCTCTGCTCTATCTATCTGGCTACGACCTAACGCTTGATGACATAAAGAACTTTCGTCAATGGGGTTCACGCACACCGGGTCATCCAGAAGTGGGACACACTGCGGGTGTTGAAGTAACAACGGGACCCTTAGGACAGGGTTTTGCCAATGCAGTTGGCATGGCACTTGCCGAACGGTACTTGCGCTCTACCTTCGGCGATAAAGCAGCCGACCATCACACCTATGTGATCATGGGCGACGGATGCTTAATGGAGGGCATAAGTCACGAAGCTGCTTCTTTTGCGGGGCACCAAAAGTTGGATCACTTGATTGCGATTTTTGATGACAACAAGATCACAATTGACGGATCCACAGATCTTGCGTGCAGCGACGACGTGGCGTTGCGGTTCAAGGGTTACGGCTGGAATGTGATTGACCTTGGTGATCAAAGCGAAGACCTAGATGCGATTGAGAACGCCCTTCTACGCGCCCGTGAACACACCGGGCAACCCACGCTGATCACACTGCAGACTCGGATCGGCTACCCCTCGCCCGATTTCACTAACAAACACGAGGCGCACGGCAACCCCTTCTCTGCTGAGCACGTGAGCCGCACGAAATCGGTGATGGGTATTCCCGATGAGCCCTTCTTTGCGCCCGATGAAATTGTTGCTGCCTGCCATCGCAACGCCACCGAGCGATCAGCGATCGTAAAGTCAAAATCATCACCAGGCTCGGCGATTCCAGATCTTCCAACGCAACTAACTGGCCTGCCTCGGTTTGAGCAAGGTGAATCAATTGCAACTCGAGTAGCGATCCAGAAGGCGATCGAAGCAAGTTCAGAGCAAATGCCAGGACTCTTGATCGGTGCAGCAGACCTCACAGGAAATACTGGCGCCAAAGATTCCAAACTGACGGCACAGTCAGCCACAAATCCCTCTGGACGACAGATTTACTACGGGATTCGCGAACACGCCATGGGGGCGATTGCCGTAGGTTTGGCTTTACATGGCGGAACTCTTCCAGTGGTTGGCACCTTCTTTGTCTTTGCGGACTACATGCGCCCAGCCATACGTCTCGCAGCATTGAGTCGCGCCAAGTGTGTATTCGTCTTTAGTCATGACTCTGTTGGTGTTGGAGAGGATGGACCCACCCATCAACCCGTCGAACATCTTGCTTCGTTGCGCTCCATTCCAGGGCTTAGAGTCATTCGTCCAGCTGATGCCAATGAAACGATCGAGGCTTGGAAGATTGCCGTATCTAACGATGGTCCTACCGCACTCGTGTTGAGTCGCCAGAACTTGCCAGTCGTCTCCGACGGAAGTGCGGTACATAGCGGTGCCAGCCTGCTTCGTGACGCAGACAATGCTGAGCTGACTCTGATTGGTACTGGAAGCGAAGTGAGTGTCGCCTTGGCTGCTGCGGATGCACTCAAAGCACAAGATATTCATGTGCGAGTTGTTTCGATGCCTTCATGGGACCTTTTCTTGGCTCAATCGGATGAGATCCGTAAGAAGATTCTGCCTGCAGGAATCCCGACGCTTTCCGTTGAAGCCGGAACAACATTTGGATGGGCAGCCTTTTCAGATCATCAAATTGGTATCGACCGTTTTGGTGCCAGTGCGCCTGGCGCTGAAGCCTTGGAAAAGCTCGGCATCAGTGTCGATGCGGTAGTTGCGAAAGCAAAAGAGATCAGGAGTTGAAATGTAATGTCTGAACTTCTACGCAATCTGTTTTCGGAACATGGCCAAAGCCCATGGCTGGACAATATTCAACGCAACCATCTCACCTCGGGACACTTGGCGAAGATGCGAGATCGGGGCGTACGAGGGCTGACATCAAATCCATCGATTTTTCAAAAGGCGATCCAGGGATCGGCCGATTACGACGATCAATTCAAATCGCTGATCGGTTCTGGTAAATCCATCGAAGATTCCTATTGGGAGATGGTGCTTACGGATATCTCTGACGCCCTCGATGTTTTTCTTCCACTGTTCAATTCGAGTCGTGGCACCGATGGATTTGTCAGCGTGGAAGTTGATCCGCGTCTCGCTCACGACACCGATGGAACATTGTCTGCGGCGCGCTGGCTGCGGAGTCGCATAAGTCAACCCAATGTAATGATCAAGATCCCCGCCACGCTTGCTGGCTTGCCTGTCATTCGCCAGATGATCGCCGAGGGCTGCAACGTAAATGTAACGCTGATTTTTTCCATACCTCGGTATGAAGAAGTAATGGAAGCTTTCATCTCTGGACTGGAAGATGCACTCAAAGCAGGGACTACTGACCTGTCAGGTATTTCGTCTGTGGCTTCATTCTTTATTAGTCGGGTTGATTCTGAGATCGACAAGCAACTCGGTAGTAACGAAAGTCTTGCGGGTACCGCCGCCGTCAATCAGGGCGTTCTCGCCTATCAGGCTTACAAACGAGTCTTCTCAGGCCAGCGTTGGGAGCGTTTGCAAGCTCTTGGTGCAAAGACTCAGCGACCACTTTGGGCGTCAACTTCCACTAAGAACCCTTCATATTCAGACACTCTGTATGTCGACTCCCTGATCGGCCCAGAGACTGTTAACACCCTGCCAGAAAACACCCTTGAAGCATTTGCCGATCATGGGCGTTTAGCTCGAACCATAGATTCAGATCCGGAACTCGCAATACGACAGTGGGCTGAATTGGCTGAACACGGCATCGATGTGGATGCTGTAGCAGCGAAATTAGAGGACGAAGGTGTGGCTGCCTTCATTAACTCTTTCGACGATCTTTTGAAGACACTTAAGGACAAGGCCGAGACCTTTTCTGCGTGAAACGCATTTAAAATGAAACCATGTCAATGAGCATCGGTGGCACCAGCCCCTCTGATCCTGCTGACGAAATTGAAGAAGCGATCACCAGACTTCTAGAACTCATCGCCCCGCGTCGTAATCGTCATCTCTATAGGGAGATGTTTGCCACGATCAGCTCCATGGCAACGGCCGATACGGACACCCTTGATCTAAAAATCACTTCTGGCGCATTGGCCGAGATGCACGAGGCCTACGAGATGTTTCGCCCCTACCGCGAACGCCGAAAAGTGACGGTATTTGGCTCAGCACGCACCGCGCCCCACGATCCCCTTTACCGCCAGACAGAAGACGTTGCAAAGGCAATCAGCGATGCAGGGTGGATGGTCGTAACTGGTGCAGGACCAGGGATCATGGAAGCCGGCATGCGTGGTGCGGGCCGCGAAGCATCAATAGGAGTGTCAATTCGTTTACCCAACGAGCAGCAGGCAAATCCTGTGATCCAGGATGATCCAAAGCATGTGGCCATGCGGTATTTCTTCACCAGAAAGTTGATGTTGGTAAAAGAATCACACGGATTTATCTGTATGCCCGGAGGATACGGAACCCTTGATGAAACCTTTGAACTGTTAACACTTACCCAGACTGGTAAGGGGGTTCCCGTTCCGATCGTATTGCTGGATGTTCCAGGCGACCGTTATTGGAGCGAAGTTGAGGATTTCATTCGAGATCAACTCGCTTCTCGTCAATTAGTGAGTTCTAACGATTTGGACTTGTTTGTTCGAACGGATAGCTCAACCGTCGCTGCTAACGCGATTCTTGACTTCTATCGCAACTACCACTCGATGCGGTATGTCGGCGAGTTAATCATCCTTCGCCTCCAGCGCGAGCCCTCTGCTTCTCAACTCGAGCTTTTGAACGATGAATTCAACTCGATAGTTCATCAAGATCAAATCCGAGTCCTTGATCCCGCTGCATCAGCGCGACGCGACCCTGGCGAAACAGGTCTAATTCGGCTGGCTTTTCCTTTCGGCCGGCACGATTTTGGTGATTTACACCGTCTTATCAGAGCGGTAAATCGCTTCTAACTCAGTCAGTCTTCCAACGATCGAAGCGTATTGATGGCCTTGTCAATGGCACGCTGAACTTTCATGAGTTCCTTATCGGTGGTAGGGCGACCACCCTTTGAGGCCGCAGCTTCTCGCAAGGAATCGAACATTATTGAGTCGAGCCGCTCGCGTACAGATTCAAGATCGATAATCAACTCTGTGAGATTCATGTCGTAATGGTAGGTGTTCGTCTTTGAGACGCGGACGATATCAATTAGGTTTAGACACCGTGTCAGGCCATGAAGATCTCCATGAGTGGGTCAGTTTTGAGGACCCAAAGGAGAAACGCACTTGGATGTTCGACGCCACTTACCTCAAGTCCAATTGGATGTGCATCTATGGTTCGGGCTGTAAAGGCATTCTTGAAACCGACGCGACCGAATTGTCACAGGGTTGCTGCAGTTTCGGAGCCCATTTCATTGATGACGAAGACCAGCAAACAGTCGTAAAGGCGGTTAAGCGCCTCAAATCCAAGCATTGGCAGCACAAGAAAGTGGCTGAGAAAAAGGGCTGGTCTGTGAAAGAGAAGGACGGAAGCATAAAGACCCGCGTGGTCGATGGTGCCTGCATCTTTCTCAATCGGCCGGGTTTCGAAGGTGGCGCAGGGTGTGCCCTCCACGTGGCGGCTTTAGAGGCCGGCGAACGCCCGATGGACTGGAAACCCGATGTCTGCTGGCAGGTTCCCGTGCGCCTCGAAGAGCACGAGGGCGACGATGGTCACGTGATTTCATTCGTTCGCGAGTGGAAGCGTCGCGACTGGGGTGACGCCGGCGATGAGTTCCATTGGTGGTGCACCGATAGTCCAGAGGCATTTGTTGGCACCAAACCCACTTACGTCTACCTGCGCGATGAGATTGTCGAACTCTGTGGCGAAGAGGTCTACACGCTGTTGGTTGAACTTCTGGCAGCACCAACCACGGTGACACTTCCCCACCCAGCAGTTCGACGCTAGTTAAGCACTCGCTTTTTTAAAAGCGCGACGGCGATCTTCAAGACCGAGATATTTCTTGCGAATTCGAATCGTCTTGGGTGTGACCTCAACGATCTCGTCATCGGCGATCCATTCAATCGCGGTTTCAAGTGTGTGAATAACTGGACTAGCCAACTTCACGCCTTCATCATGACTGTGAGTTCGTATATTGGTCTTCTCTTTGGCGCGCACTGCATTAACCACCATCTCATCGTTGCGCGCGTTCTCGCCTACAACCATGCCTTCATAAACTTCGTCACCTGGCGACACGAACAAGGTTCCACGGTTCTGCAAATTGTCAAGCGCGTATGCAGTAACCGAACCCATACGATCGGCAATCATTGCCCCTCCGAGACGATGAGGCAATTCGCCAACCCACGGAGTCCATCCAGCGTGCTGGCCATTAAGAAGTGCCGTGCCACGCGTAACCGTGAGAAGGAGTGAACGAAAGCCAATCAAGCCTCGCGATGGCGCCTCAAAGTGAATCAAGGTGCGTCCAGGGTCACCAGGGCGCATATCGCTAACTCGACCTTTTCGTGGTGCGAGGGCCTGCGTGACGGCTCCCACATATTCGTCAGGCACATCGCAGATGCCGTGCTCTAGTGGCTCAGACTTCTTGCCGTTGATTTCCTTTGTGACTACCTCGGGGCGTGAGACCTGAAGTTCATAGCCTTCACGACGCATGTTCTCGATCAAGACCGCGAGCTGCAACTCACCGCGTCCAGCGACTTCAATCACTTCAGGCGAATCAGTGTCCCGAAGGCGAATAGAAACGTTGCCAAGAATCTCACGGTCGAGACGTTCGCGAAGGTGTCGACTCGTCAAGTACTTACCCTCGCGGCCAGCAAATGGCGATGTGTTCACAGCGAAACTCATTCTGATAACTGGTTCATCGACTTCCAGTCGCGCTAGCGCGATTGGATTCAAGCCATCAGCAATCGTGTCTCCAACTTCGACCTCTGGAATTCCAGCCACAATGAACAGATCACCAGCATCAATAGATTCCGCTTCTTCGCGTTCAATTCCGCTGTAGCGAAACAGCTGGGACAACCGGCGCTTCAGGACACGCGGAGAGCCGTCCTCTGCTGGCCGCTGCACCACAGACACAGTGTCGCCTTTTCGCAACTGTCCACTCATCACACGCCCAATTGCGAGACGACCCAAATAATCAGAAGCATCAAGATTGGTTACGATCGCCTGCAGGGGGCCTGACACATCGAATTTAGGAGCGGGCACCGTATCGACGATCATCTGGAGCAGAGGCTCCAGGGTTGCATCAGCGGCAGGCATCCCGATTCCCTTTATGGAACGGCCCTCTCTTGCCACTGCCGAAACTACGGGAAACGCCAACTGGTCGTCGTTCGTAGCCAAATCCAAGAACAGTTGTTCGACTTCCCCAAGTACCACCTCAGGGTGTGCATCCTGACGATCAACCTTGTTGATCACGACAACCGCAGGAAGATTCAGGGCGATCGCTTTTGAAAGTACATAGCGGGTTTGCGGCAAGGGCCCTTCAGCTGCATCCACCAATAAAAGAACGCCATCGACCAAAGCAAGAGCGCGCTCAACCTCACCGCCAAAGTCTGCGTGGCCAGGTGTATCGACAAGATTGATTCGAATCCCATTCCAGTCGATTTGGGCTGCTTTCGACAGAATCGTAATTCCGCGTTCACGTTCCTGGTCGTTTGAGTCCATGACCCGATCAACGACCTCTTGGTGTGCGGCGAATGTGCCTGTTTGTTTCAAAAGCGCATCAACCAGGGTTGTCTTTCCATGGTCGACGTGCGCAACGATTGCGATGTTCCTTAACTCTGGGGGCATAAAAGGAACTCTTAGGCTTCGTCTTCATCTTCGTCATCATCGAAACGCACTCCGTAGCGTTCCGCGATGGCGGCATATTCGTCCTCTTCACTTCGAGGACGCTCAGAATCAGCACCTAAGCCCAAATCGGCGGCGCTGGGTCCTGATTGCTTCAACTTTCGCGCTTCTTCAAAGCGCCTGTGACGACCCTTTTTCACGTCAGGGCTCCGTATCTATGTCGGTGTTAGACGCAAATATTCTACCTATCAGGGGCTTATAAGGGTGGATCAACCGTCAAAAGCTTCAATCTGCCTAGTCCGTCGAAGTTCAAGGCGGCCCTTCCAGCCAACAAATCTGCCAAATCTTGTCCAACTACGTCGCGACGCCAGCCAGAATCCAAGCGACTCGGCACTCCCCGCAGAAATGCCACCACGTCTGCTTTGGTTGCCAAAAGTGTGGGATCTATCTTTTCTCGCCGTCCCAGTTCGCTGATCCATGCGGTCGAAAGCGTGATCGCTGGTCGTAACTTGCGATCGTTTTCATCAAAATCTGTGGCTGGATATGGGATCGGATCTTCGGGTGCGTTTCGAATCACTTCGATGATTTCGGCTCCGATCTTGCCCTTCATGGACCGAGGATCAGCGCCCCGAACGTTGACCAGATCTTCGGTCCGACTTGGACGCCGCTGTGCTACTGCAAGAACCGCTAAATCACTAAGAACTATTCGCGGTGGTAGATCATCACGTTGTGCACGCTCCTCCCGCCACGCACATAGGGCCTGGGCCGCTGCACGAGCCTGCCCATTTAGCGTCTTCACATCTTTCAAACGCATCCATGCATCGATAGGCGCTATCGGCTCATAGCGCTTGGTTGAGAGTTCGGCACAGGCTTCGTGCGCCCACTCAAGGCGATTGCGTGACTTCAACTCGGCTTCTAGATGCTCAGCAAGATGAAGTAAGTATTCGACGTCTGATGCGGCGTATTTCATCTGATCGTCAGTAAGTGGTCGAGCGAACCAGTCCGTAAGACGATCGCCTTTAGGCAGCGACACGCCGATTATTGCTTGAACCAGATTCGACAGTGACGGAGTTGAATGGCCAATAAAACCCGCAATCAGCTGAGTATCAATTACGGTCTGTGGCACTCGACCAGTGGCTCGGTAGAGAACCTCAAGATCTTGCTGTGATGCGTGCAAAACGAAAGTTGTTGACTCATAGAGAGACGCCAATACACCAATGTCCACCTTGGTCGGATCAATCAGATGCACGCCGTTCGGATCTGCAATCTGTAAGAGCGCTAGCCGAGCGAAATAACTCTTTTCACGATGAAACTCAGTATCCAATGCGATACGTGAACACGACTGCCAAGTTCGAACCAAAGAGTCAAATTCGTCTTGACTTGCGATTACCTGCAAAGTCACTCCGGCTGTTCGCCAGTCACCAAACCGCCACCCAGATCAGCCCATGCCGTGGTGCCACCCGCAATGTTGATAGCAACTACCCCGTGGGATTCAACAAACTCGCATGCTCGCATGCTGCGCCCACCCAGCTGACACACGATATGCAGGGTGGCGTGTCCCTTCATCTCGTCCACCCGGTCAACAATCTGCGACAAAGGAATATTGAT
>JAFMEI010000074.1 GCA_017856815.1 Ilumatobacteraceae bacterium | reverse complement strand
CCGCTCAGCTGCAACCCGAGGTTGAGCCGCACGACGGGCAAGCGTGGCATGAGCCAGCACGCATCATCTGCACACCGCACTGCATGCACATCGGCGCATCCGAGTGACGCGCAGTACCAAGGCCTGGCGTGTGGTCGTTGCGACCCGCGGTTGGTGCCACGCCAAGCTCGATTGAAACTGCGAGTTCGTCAGCCGATGGGATCGACTTCGGATCTGCAACTACCTCAGTGCCCATCTGGTTTTCAACCATCGACTCTTCGACACCAGGCAGTGTTGGCTGCAGGCGCTCAGAGACCGAGAAGATGCTCAGTTCAGCACGCTCTTCGACGGTTAGGTACTCAAGTGCGAGGCGACGGAAGAGATAATCCATGATCGACGAAGCGATACGGATGTCTGGATCGTCGGTCATTCCAGCTGGCTCAAATCGCATGTTGACGAAAGCCTCAACAAACGCCCGCAGCGGCACGCCGTATTGCAAGCCGTAAGAGATGCTCTTGGCGAAAGCGTCCATGATTCCGCTCAGGGTTGAACCCTGCTTGGAAACTGTGAGGAACACCTCACCGGGGCGACCGTCGTCGTACTCGCCGATGGTGGCAAAGCCCTTGCAATCCGCAACGCGGAACTCAAAGGTGCGGCCCTTGCGGCTGCGCGGCAACTTCTGGCGTACCGGTTGGGTGACGATGCGCTCAATCACACGCTCCACCGGTGCCACTGCTGCCTCGACCTTTGAGTCTGCTGAGTCGTCTTCCTTCTTCGCAGTTGAAAGCGGCTGACCAACCTTGCAGTTGTCACGGTAGATGGCAACGGCCTTCAAGCCGAGCTCCCATGACAGCAAGTGCAGTGCTTCGATCTCTTCGATCGTTGCTTCTTCTGGCATGTTCACGGTCTTGGAGATTGCGCCAGAGATGAACGGCTGCACCGCACCCATCATGCGCACGTGACCCTTGTAGTGAATCGTGTTGTCACCCATTGAGCAAGCGAACACTGCAACATGCTCGGGCTTCAAAGCTGGCGCTCCGAGAATTGACTTCTCGGTGTCGATGTACTTCACGATCGCGTCAATCTGATCTTGTGAGTAACCAAGACGCACGAGAGCGCGCGGGATGGTCTGGTTCACGATCGACATCGTGCCGCCACCAACGAGCTTCTTGATCTTGACAAGACCAAGGTCTGGCTCGATGCCGGTGGTGTCACAGTCCATCATCAATCCGATGGTGCCGGTTGGTGCAAGCACCGAGGCTTGGCTGTTACGCACGCCATACTCTTCGCCGTCGCGAACTGCCTGCTCCCAAGCTTGCTGCGATGCCACGAGAAGATCTTCTTGGATCACGTTTGTGTTGCTGATCTCATACGCGGCATCACGGTGCTGGCGCAACACGTTCAACATGTAACGCTCATTTTCAGCAAAGCCAGCGAATGGCCCCATGCGGCTCGCGGTGCGAGCACTTGTGGCATATGAATGGCCCGTCATGAGTGAAGTGATTGCTGCGGCCCATGCGCGACCTTCGTCTGAGTCGTATGGGTAGCCGAGCGCCATCAACAACGCGCCGAGGTTTGCATAACCAATTCCGAGCTGGCGGAACTTGCGGCTGTTGTCGCCGATTTTCTCGGTTGGGTAATCAGCACGTCCTACAAGAATTTCTTGTGCAGTGAAAATCACTTCAACTGAATGCTTGTATGCCTCAACATCGAAACGATCGTTGTCATCGAGGTACTTGAGCAAGTTGAGTGATGCAAGGTTGCAAGCTGAGTTGTCAATGTGCATGTACTCCGAGCACGGGTTTGAGCCGTTAATGCGGCCCGATGCGTGCGCGGTGTGCCACTTGTTGATCGTGGTGTCGAACTGCAGGCCCGGGTCTGCGCACTCCCACGCCGCGGTAGCGATCTCGCGCCACAGATCACGTGCGCGCACGGTCTTCACGGAATCGCCATTGGTGACTGCCTTCAGATTCCAGTCACGATCTTCCACAACGGCGTGCATGAACTCATCGGTCACTCGCACGGAGTTGTTGGCGTTCTGATACTGAATTGAGAACGAATCGGAACCATCAAGATCCATGTCGAAACCAGCGTCGCGAAGCACGCGAGCCTTGCGCTCTTCTTTGGCTTTGCACCAGATGAACTCTTCAACGTCTGGGTGCTCGACGTTCAAGATGACCATCTTCGCTGCACGACGGGTCTTGCCACCGCTCTTGATCGTGCCGGCTGATGCATCCGCACCGCGCATGAACGACACGGGGCCCGAAGCTGTTCCGCCACCTTCGAGATGCTCTTTGCTGGAACGAATCTTCGACAAGTTGATACCTGCACCCGAACCACCCTTGAAGATCACGCCTTCTTCGCGGTACCAGTTCAAGATCGCATCCATTTTGTCTTCGACTGCGAGGATGAAGCACGCGCTCGCCTGCTGCGGCACACCCTTCACACCGATGTTGAACCACACGGGGCTGTTAAATGCGGCCCGCTGGGTTACAAGGATGAACTTGAGTTCATCACGGAATGCCTCAGCCTCATCGGTGTCGACGAAGTAGCCGCCTTCAATGCCCCACTCAGTGATTGTGTTAGCAACACGATCAATAACTTGGCGCAGTGATGATTCGCGCTCTGGGGTGCCTGGCGTGCCACGGAAGTATTTCTGGGCAACGATGTTCGTGGCGTTCAGTGACCAGCCTGCGGGGAACTCCACGCCGAGCTGTTCGAATGCCACCGAGCCGTCTTTCCAGTTTGAGATGCGAGCATCACGCTTTTCCCACTGCACCTGGTCATAGGGATGAACACCTGCGTGGGTGAAGTGGCGGTTGATTCCGATGGCGAGTCGATCGGGCGCGATGGACATTTTGGGCTCTCTTTCAGTGATCTTCTAGGCGGATTTTGGTGGTCTTAATTTGCGAACTTCGGGCTTACTTCGAGGCGTTGAACACGCTGCGAAGTCGCCAGGAGAGGCTTTAGGGACCTCCCCCTGCGACCACAACATCTTGTGGTCATCGTCCCACTTGCGGGCTTTCACCCACAATCAGTGGGTATGTATTACACCATTGGGATTTACAGTGTGTCAACGGTATTGGTGTCTCCCAACCTGACAATTTTTCGTGATCGCTCCCTCACTCGGCGGATGTGGCGGTGTATAAGCAAACCCCTTCCCGGAGCTCCCTTTTTCGAGAGTCTGGTAGCGGCATCCAACGCCACAGGTTCGGGACCGCCCAGCCCCGAGCGATGTCGACCACCTTCATCCGCAACGCGGATGCCACTACCAGTTTGCCGGCACAAACTAGGTACAAATGGCTGTGGAATGGAAGTGGACAACGCTGTGAATTTCGGTCTTTTTCTGGGGAAATGGCTGTGCACAGTGCGGTGGATAAACCACGGTGCCCTGTTGATAACGGAGTCTTTTCCACAACGCTTGTGACCATGCGCACGGGTAGTTTTGGGGGCATGCTGCGCGCCTTGCTCCCATTGGACAAAAACGCGACACCTGTAAACCTCGAGGAGTTCTACGCAGTGCCTCGTCGCGGAGCCAATGGTCGGCCACACGTTGGGTTGTGCATGATCACTTCGCTTGATGGATCCACTTCGCTTGACGGCACATCGGGCGCCATGGGATCTGACACCGACCGCGCCGTGCTGCGAACGTTGCGCGCTGCGGCCGATGTAATCGTGGTTGGCGCTACCACTGTGAACGCCGAAGGGTACCGAGCACCAAAAAAACCAGGGCAACGCATCGGAGTAGTTACGCGTTCGTGCAACTTGGACTTCGATAGCGAACTCTTCACATCTGGCGCAGGTTTTGTAATCACTTGCGAATCGGCGCCCGAGGTACCAGTTGAATCGTTGCGCAAAGGGCGCGATGCACTTGATCTTCATCGCGCGATCTCCGCACTCGATGCTGACTTCGTGCAGCTTGAAGGTGGGCCGACGCTGAATGCGGCGATGTTTGAAGCCGATCTTGTCGATGAGATAAACCTCACGATTGCCCCGCTTTTATTGGGTGGATCAGGCGCGCGTTTGGTTCAAGAGATGAACGAACAAATCTCGCGTTGGCAGGTGGCGCACTTACTTGAAGAGAACGGTTACTTCTACACGCGATATCTGCGTGCGCAGTAACTACTGATTCTTCTTTAACAGCGCGAGCTCGCGCCTGAAGTCTGCAGCGTCGTCGAAGTTTTTGTAGACACTCGCGAACCGCACATAACTCACTTCGTCGATTTCGCGCAGACGCTCCAACACCGCCATACCAATTTGCGAAGTTGGAACATCGCCGTTCACCGAACGTGCTTCTTCCTCTACTGCATCGGCGAGAGCATCGATTTGCTCGAGTGTGACCGGGCGACCTTTGCACGCTGCGATCACGCCGCTCACAACTTTTTGCCGATCGTACGGAATCCTGGTGCCGTCGCGCTTTTCGACCATGAGCGGAGCTTCTTCGAGCCGTTCGTAGGTGGTGAATCGATGAGAGCATTCCGGGCACATTCGGCGTCTGCGAATCGCCGCGCCATCTTCAGCAGCGCGGGAATCTATGACTTTGGTGTCATCCGAGGGGCAAACAGGACAATGCAACGACCTAAAGGCTATCCAGGGCCTCAACCAGGCAGGCGGACTACCTGGCCGGCTTGGATGGTTTGGCCATTGAGCCTTACGAGCTCATCAACGAGATCAACGATGTTGCCCTCAGGAACTATGCGGCGTGCAATCGCCCACAGGGTGTCCCCTGGTTGAGCAACGATCGACTGCGGTGCTGACATATTTGCAACGGTGGCCAAATCAGCCTCAGCTTCGCCGACGATACCGATGCCAACGATCGCACCCAGCAGAGCGGCGACAATGCCACCAAGCACCAAACGGCGGCGGCGATAGACCGCAGGAGTGGCAGCTGGTCGACTTGCTGCCACTCCCGCGACGACCCGAAGGTGACCGGAATCTCGAGCGGAGCGGACACTCGAAATCCGGCCACCTGCACCACCAGAGCGGTAGGTGGTGGGAACTGACGCCCGGCGATTGATGATGCCTGCGGGCGCACCTTGTGGGTGAAGTGCTACTGCCATGGGGGATCTCCTTTGCTGGTTCCGAATCGCCTTGCGGGCTCCTCGGGCTGGGCTTTGCGAACTTTCTAGGTGAGGGGTGTATCGGAGAACCGAACATCCGTTCGTATTCAGTGTGGCGAACACCTGTTCGCTTGTCAACCCCCAGGTCCAAATTTTCTCGGAACCCTTGCAAACTAAGGCGAACACCTGTTCCACGAACAGGTGTTTGACCCATGGGGCGAACAAGCGTACGATTGGACCCATGACCGAGAACCAGCTCACCGACCGCCAGCGCGGCATCCTCGAATTCATCGACCAAAACATGCGCGAGCGGGGCTTTCCCCCGTCGGTACGCGAAATCGGTGAGGCCATCGGATTGAACAGCCCAGCCACCGTGCACACCCATCTCGCAACTCTCCAAAAACTTGGCTATCTGCGCCGCGACCCCACCAAACCACGCGCGATGGAAGTCCGCTTTGAGACCAGCAGCGGAGTCGCGATGGATCGGCGCCCAACCAAGCATGTGCCGCTCGTTGGCGATGTTGCTGCCGGCACAGATGTGCTCGCTCAGGAAAACATCGAAGAGATCTATCCCCTGCCGATGGACTTCACTGGCGACGGCGAACTCTTCATGTTGCGTGTGCGTGGTGATTCAATGATCGATGCAGGAATCTTCGACGGTGACTTTGTAGTTGCGCGGCAACAGCCGAATGTCGAAAACGGCGACATCGTTGTTGCCGGCATCGGCGGCGAAGAGGAAGCCACGGTGAAGACCTTCAAGCAAAAGGGTCGCTCGATCACACTCGTGCCATCCAACCCACGCCTACAACCCATGGTCTTCAAAGATGACGAAGTAGTCATCTACGGCAAAGTCGTAACTGTTATTCGCCGCTTCTAAACGCCAAGGCGCTTCGCTACAAGTTGCAGTCGCGCATCGGGTTGCACTACCGCTACTCGAATTTTGTCACTGCCACCAGTGCCATAGAAATCACCCGGGCTCACCAAGGCTCCACCTTCGCGCGCGAGGCGCTCTGTAAATTCCCATGCATCGCCGGCGTTGAACCACAGATAAAAGCCACCAGCAGGTAGATCAATTTGCAGCCCTGACCATTTGCCGAGCACATTGGCCATGTATTCAAGACGGCGCTGATAAATCTCGCGTTGAGCATGAACATGATCGTCATCAATCAATGCCGCCACACCTGCAGCTTGGGCAGGTCCTGGCACCATCATGCCAACATGCTTACGAACCTCTTTTAGGTACTCAACAATTTCTGCATCACCGGCATAGAAGCCAACGCGTAATCCAGCGAGATTGGAACGTTTGCTAAGTGAGTGCACAGCAACAACACCATCAAGGCCGTGTTGCAAGATGCTGCGCGGCGGGCTGTTCCACAGAAATTCCACATAACACTCATCACTAAACACGGGCACACCGTGTTTGCGACCCCATGCAGCGACCGCTTCAAGATCATCTAGCGCGCCGGTCGGATTTGACGGACTATTGGACCAGATCATCAAGGCGCGCTTGGCGTCATCGGCTGAGATCGAATCAAGATCCAGCCCACCTTTGGCATTTGGTGGCACTGCAACTGCGCGACAGCCAGCGAGGATCGCACCCATTTCATAAGTGGGATAAGAAACCGCCGGATAGAGCACTGTGTCTTTAGATGGCGTTCGCAATCGCAACCAATGCGGAGTTGTGCCAACAAACTCCTTCGTCCCAACGCACGCAGCGATCTGTCCGAGTGGCACATCGATATCGAAACGGCGATGGATCCAAGCCCGAATTTCTTTGCGCAAGGGTTCAGTGCCAATGCTCGGTGGATAGCCGCGTTCGGAGTTGGATTCAGCTAGCGCGCGAATCACCGAAGCCGGTGGTGGATCACACGGGGTACCTACCGAGAGATCAACCACTCCCCCTTCGTGTGCTTTTGCTAACGGCGCAAACTTGTCAAGACGATCGTATGGATATGGGGGTGGAACGAATCCCTCTGAAGACGCCATGACTCTTTGATACTACGACTTCATCCTGGTGACGAACTCTGCGCTGTGGTTATGAACTCCGCAAGACGCCCTGCGGAAGCATCACTGAGCCTTGCCCGCACACGCACACCAGAATCCTCGGTAACTGTGGAAACCACTTCGCCCTCTCGATGCACCGAGGCGAGCACGTCACCGCGTTCGTAAGGGATCAAAAGTTCATGCACAACAGTGAGTGACCGCACCCGATCCCCCAAAGTGCGCAGGAAGGTTTCAATACCGTCGCCTGTTATTGCCGATACAGCTACCGAGCCATGGTGGTCTTCTACCAATCGTTCTGCCGTAACTGGATCGAGATCGGATTTGTTGAACACCAACAATTCGGGCACGGTGTCGGCACCAATTTCTTCCAAAACCACTCGCACAGCATCAATCTGGGCTTCAGGATTAGCAGCCGCACTATTTACAACATGCACCAACAGCTCTGCCTCGGCCGCAACTTCAAGCGTGCTCTTGAAGGCCTCTACGAGTCCGTGAGGAAGGTTGCGCACAAAACCCACGGTGTCGGTGATTAACACGGTCTCACCGCCTGGCATTGCAAGACGGCGCGTCGTGGGGTCCAGCGTGGCGAAGAGTCGGTTTTCGGTGAGCACTCCAGCATTTGTGAGACGATTCAACAGGGTTGACTTACCGGCGTTGGTGTAGCCAACAATCACGACATTGCCGAGTCCACTTTTGCTTCGACTCTTGCGCTGCAGATGTCTCGTGCCTTGAAGTGCTCGCAGATCGGCTTCAAGTTTGGTTACTCGCCGCATGATGCGACGACGATCGACTTCGAGTTTGGTTTCACCAGGGCCGCGGGTGCCGATTCCACCAGCTTGCTGTGAGAGGTTGCCTGAAATGCCTCGCCGCAATCGCGGCAAGCGGTAGCGCAGCAGTGCAAGCTCTACCTGGGCTTTGCCTTCAAGCGTGTGTGCATTCTGGGCGAAGATGTCAAGAATCACTGCCGTGCGATCAAGCGCGGTACGGCCCAACATTTTTTCCAAGTTGTACTGCTGAGCCGGCGTGAGCTCGTTATCAAACACGACCGTGTCAGCATCCACCGTGAGACACACTTCTTTGAGTTCCTGGGCTTTACCTTTGCCCACATACCAAGTGTGATCAGGTGCATCTCGACGCTGCACAAGCCGAGCTACTACGTCGGCTCCAGCAGTGTCCACAAGCATGGCGAGTTCATCCATGCTTTCTTCGGTTTCATCATCGGTCATCCCAGGCAAAGTGACTCCAACAATCACGATGCGTTCACGATGTGTGCGCTCAATGAGCGTCTGGCCGAGTGCTTCCTGATACGGAGTACTCACGCAGGAACCGTAAAGGTCGCGATGTACTCAGCAGGACCAATCAGTGTGGCCACACGCGAGGCGAGATCGAGGCGCACTTTTGCGTCGCCTCCATCCATATGCACAATCACTTCGGGCGTACCCGGTGGAACAAAACCCCAAACCAAGGCCGCTTCTGCAACTGCGCACGCACCGGTGCCACACGCCATCGTGATTCCCGATCCGCGTTCGTGAACACGCATGGTCACGGCGTTGTCTTCGGGGCCAGCTGCAACAATTTCGAGATTCACATTCGGAACCTTTGGGCCAAGCTCCTGCAGCGGCACAGCGGTCACATCATCTACTCCAACCACCGAGTGCGGGTTACCAAGGCTGACATGACGCACAGGACGATCGGGATTAACACCTAAGAAGTGCCAATCAGTTGGCGGGTTCAGGTCACTTATGGTGCCCATCGCAACGGACGCTTCAATTACTCGCGGATCAGGACCATCTGACACAGTGACCATTCGCAAACCAGCGTCGGTAATCACTTCAAAAGTGACTTCGCCAACACACGCCTGTGCCATGTACGCCGCTTGCACCAAACACCGAATTCCATTGCCACTCATCTCAGCGCGCGAGCCATCGGCGTTATAGAGGGTCATGACTAGTTTTGGCTCCGCACGACGATCGAGCACAAGTAATCCATCTGCGCCAATACCGAAACGACGATCACACCAGCGCCGTGCGCGTTCAGACCAATTCAGCGACGCATCAGTCTGAGCGAGGTCGAACACCAGAAAGTCATTGCCGAGACCGTGATGCTTGGTGAGG
>JAFMEI010000073.1 GCA_017856815.1 Ilumatobacteraceae bacterium | reverse complement strand
TGGTTAATTGTTGGAGAAACTTCGCTCTGAACTCCAGGCTCTGGCAATGGACCATAAAGCATCGTTACGTTCTCGAGCATGGCAATCGCAAGTGTCACAAACGTCAGCAGGTCACAACCTCCGCCGTCTGTTTCGAGTCCATTGGTTCTGGCTCGGTCGAAGTATTTATCCAAGAGCACGTGCCACTCGCCACCCTCATTACGAGTCCCGTGCTGCTTCGTTCGTTCACGATCTGGGAAGTCCCCCATTTTGCTTTGCCATGACCGCTCGTGAATGATCCATTCCATTGCATTGTCGAATGCAGTGTCTCCAAAGAGCAGCGTTTGCTGTATTCCTTTCTTGGGGAAAACCACTGCAGGAAGGTTCTCAGAAATCTGATCACTCGAAAATCCCATCTGCTGCAACTGGGCTTTGGCTTGTGAGTCCACCTCATCAAAGTGGAATTTGGTCAATTGCTTACCAAAGATGTCAACCACTGTTCTTCCCAACGACAGCATTCTTTGGACTTCCAGCCGACCGCCACGGCTATAGACCCAGTCCGGTGTAACTACGAGCGTGTGGCAGAAATTGACCAGCACTTCATCCCACATGTCGTTGTACTGCTGCTGACTCCATCCTTCTACTTCAAGTTCTGCCGGATTCAAGACAAGGTGATCAGGATTCAGAATGCGAACCATCAGCGTGTAGGCCCGGGCATCATCCTCGTTGGGCTTTTTCACTTCAGCTAGCCAACGCGCAAAGTATCTTTCTCGCAGTTCAGAACTGACACGACACCCCAAATCCGCCATCAGTTTGAACTGACGCATCCCAGAGGTAATCGGCACCGTCACATAAATGGTCCCCCGATTTGCGCCAAGGCACTCCATCGAGTCGAGAATTCCTCTCGTGACCGCATCCACGTGTTCCCCCATGTAGTTCCCAACGAGCCGCCCTATGCTAATGCAACAAAGGAGCCTTCGATGACTGCGAACATTTCGGGAATCATTCTTGAAAATTTTCGGTCGTTTCCGCAGTCCACCAAGATTCCACTGAGGCCGATCACTCTCCTTTACGGCCAGAATTCCGCAGGGAAATCAACAGTGATCAAGGCGTTGTTGCTTATCCAGCAAACGCTCGCCTCAAACCGGCGTCAGGGAATCGAATCATCATCGTTCGTCTTTTCAGGCGATTCAGTCGATCTCGGATCGTTCCACGCCACGATTTCCAACCATGACCAAAACAAGATTCTGAGAGTTGGAGTTGAAGTAACGGCGACTGATTCGACCACCGGCTCCGATGAAGTCGGGACAATTATCTGGAGTCAGAGCGACAACAACTCGAGTCGATCGATGTCGCTTGAAGTAACTCTTCGGGGCCATTCTCTCAGATTTGAGCGCCATCCGCAGAACCCAAGGTGGCTTCTCACTGTCGATTCAGTACCTTCGTTTCTCAAGGTCGCCGCTAATGACGCGACACTTTTCGCGCACAACGACGACATGATCGAAAACCTGAAGAGCGGACTCGGATATCTCCCTGAATTCGGCGGAGATCGATTCCCGCTCCATCTTGAACAAAATCTCGTGCCGCCGGGGACACGGAGCCATTGGCTCAGCGCTCGGAATTTTCCCAATCACACACAGAACGACTCCGATGCAGGATTCACGAATAGCCCGCTCGTCCGTGCCTGGAAAGAGATTTGCTCTACGTATTGGGAACCAACACGCTCGCAGATTCGACGCCTTGCCCATATTGGTCCACTCCGCCAAGAGCCACTTAGATTCGATCGCTACTCACCCACAAGCGGTACCGAGGTTGGATCAACTGGCGAAGAGATGCTTTCGTTGCTCCACGAAAAACCAAATTTGGTGATCAAGGTGAATGAGTACTTGGCAATGATGGAATTGCCTTACAAAGTTAAGGTCGTTGCTCTCACTGGAGCTGAGACGATGGGTCGGGTCATATACCTAGCTCTCGTTAATCGTAAGACTGGACTCGAGCTGTCACCGAGCGATGTAGGGGTTGGATATAGCCAGGTATTACCACTCATTGCGCAGTCCACCCTTGCCAGAAATCAACTTGTCAGCATTGAACAGCCCGAGCTTCACCTGCATCCCGCTATGCAGGCACGGTTGGGCGACCTCTTCATTTCGGAAGCTACGGGCGGGTCACAAACGCGGTTTCTCATTGAGACCCATAGCGAGAGTCTCATGCTCCGAATACTGCGACGCGTCCGAGAGGGTCATGTGCGACCGGAAGATGTCCAGGTGATTTACATCGATCAGGACATGTCCGGGACATCAAGTGTCCACGAGATTCCAATTGACATGAACGGCGACTTCTCTGCCGAGTGGCCCAGTGGCTTCTTTGATGAACGACTCGAAGAGCTTGGTTTTTAGATGTACACGAAGACCAGAATTTCTCAAAGTGCAATAGATGCGGTTGGGCAAAATACCGCCCTCGGACAGCTTCTCGTGACCGCACTGAGAGGAAACGCGACGTTGGTCATAACAAACGAAGACATCTCGCAACTAAAGACTCTCCCGACAGGGATTTGGAATGCCCTGAAGGACGATATTACTAAGCGAAGAATCAAGTGGCGACGTGTTCCCGATGAGCAGTGGTTCAATCTCGCCGACGCATCTATCGAAGTCGTCATTGAGGAGCCAGCAAGTACAGAGGTTCGGAATCCACTTCAAACAGAAATCGTTGGCTACACAGAAGCCCCTCCTGTGGCTTTGCGCTCAGACATACGAAGCGGATCGCGTCACATCGAAGATCGGGACCAATTTTGGCAGCAATGCTTGCTCCCCGTCATTGAAAGCACCCACCCCAGAAACCGACGCGTCCATCTCATCGATCAATACGCATTTCAAGATGTGTTTCGTATCAGCCATACCCGCAGAGGACAGTTTCGACCAAACGACTTACTGAATAGTGGCTTTGTTTGGCTCCTCACACGATTGAATTCAGCAAGCGAATCACTGCCATCCAAGCTGCAGTTCACAGTTACTGCTAGTGCGAGTTTGGAGCTTGGCGCAGAGCAAATTCAGAACCTCCTTGAGTTGCTCACGAACAAGATTGATACAAGCAATCTTGAGATAACTGCGCATGTGATTTCCGCCACCGAAACACGACTTCGGCCGCCAGGATTTATCGCGCGACGACTCATCATCAATGACATCGCTCAATTCCAACTCTCCCATGGAATGAGAGATTTCTCACTACCGCGTGACGAATCTGCCCTCAGTGGAGTCTTCTTACCTTCGTGCAACGATGCGCTTCGCAAGGCGATTCATGACCTCGGCAAGTTGGACCAGACAACGATGACGGTTGAAGCTGCATCACCGCTCGAAACCAACTGAACTCCAAGAATTACCTACTCCGAAAAATTATTGAAGCTGCCGACTTCACAAGAGGAAGTCACGCAACGCCTCGGCCCTGAAAGCAGAGACTGGCAAGTCCCGATTTTCGGATACACACCACATTCAGGCCCGGCGTCACCAACCGATAAGCACTTGCGCCGAAATCTCGGCACTAAACAATGAGCTGTTTGGAATGCCTTCTGAAGAAATCGCTGTAACTATCGTCTCCACAAATGAACACAAGCGCCGAACCAGCCATCCGCTTTCTCAGCCGCGTTATCGCTGAGTAAATGAGCGCATTTGGATTACCCAGAATACTTGGAACATCCAGGTCAATAATCAAACACGGACTTTCCCACCCGGCATATGAATGGACCGTGCTTCCCCGAACCCCTAATCCAAGCCCAAATTCAAGGCGCCGTTCTTCATTGAATGTCGTCGACGTCTCAAGTTTTGGATCAAAATCCAGCAACTTCTTGACGACTTTGAACCCACGCTCATTTGACGCAACAAGAAATGCGATTTCATAGGGCTGGTACATTTCCACATCGCGCATATAGATAACGCACTTTGCGATCAAGTCGGCTTGCCACCCAGCCTGCTTGTTCTTTGTCTCCACAAACCATATGTACGCATCATCGGGAAAGAGCTCGTCTTGAGAAGCGACTTCAGGAAGAACCACATCCTCACCAGGAGGAAACAGTTTGACGAATTCATGAATCAACGTGAAAAAATTCCGGGGAAACCGATGTGATCTGGACAGACGAGACCATGGACCCGAGAATCCCTGCATGCGAGTATCCGTCCACGGACGGTCGCCGTACAAGGATTGTGAACGATCCGCGACGATCACTGCCCGACTTTGATCCGAGCGCAGCATCATTTTCATCGCGGTCCAATTCTCGACGAGCATGTTTTGGGCCTCATCAACGATCACGAGGTCGAAGAGCACCGACCTATTTGAGTACCTCTTCAATCTTCGTACGGCTTTAACGAGCAACTCCAACTGGTTGAGTTCGGTTTCTTTGTCATCCTTGTCTGAACCCTTTCGTCCACGTTCATTGATTGAGGACGCATACCTACGATTGCTTTCCTTCAAATACCCAGACTGAGCAAATACCAATTTCCACCAGATCTCTTGATGAACGATCGTGGCGCATGACTCGGTCTGACGAATCAGGGCATACTGCTCTGCCTTCTCTTTTGCACTTTCAATTACGTACCTTCGAACTCTCGCTTTAATCATTGGGCAAATTGACTTGTTTCGCGATACGACCAGAACTCGTTCGCCACGGAGAACTGCATCCGCAGCCAACCTTGCTACAACAGTGGTTTTCCCACTTCCAGCTGGACCCTGCAACCGACTAAATCTCTCGCTGGCAACGCGTTTGATAAAACGAAGCTGATCCGAGTCAAAGTCGTTCATGGGAGGTGGAAGTTGTTCAATAATGAGCGACGGATCTCCCAGGATTGCAATTTGAATCTTCTTCCACAATTCGGATGGCATTCGACTTTCAGTACTGGCGTCATTTGACGGAATCAATCGCTTGGCAATCCCCACTAAGGATTCGGCGTCCTGTACCAGTTCTGTTCGAATTCTGACATCCTTTATATTGTGGGTTTGCGCTCTGATGAAGTCGACATTTGTTTGTCCATTCGGCCCACTCTGAAATATGACCAAACCAAAAAATAGGAATTGTTTAAACTCTTTCGGGGCGGTTGGTTCAAGCATCTGTTGAACCTGGTCGCGCCAAAACTCAATCTGCTCTCGGGGATTGCCCACTAATCCAAATTCTTCTAATAAGTCGCCAACATTGGAGTCCGCGGCTCGTTTGCTTTCGTCTTCCTGTATTGTCGGCCGTGGCAAGTCGGAAAACAAGAATCCATCGGGCAAGGTTGCAACTCGGAAGATGGCCAATCCCTTACCAGGATGGGATGCAATCACGTCAACTTCAAGATTCTCAAATCTCCAGAGCGATGCAACGTCCCAGTCGCCGCCGAGCTGCTTACGAAGCTCTGAAACCACTAGTTCAATTCTTGGGCTTTGATCCAATATTTGCCCCACACAGGTAGCCTAACTACCACGAATGGAACCAGAGCCAACACAATGCGACGGTTCCTTTGCGCGTGTAGTTGAAAATCTCAATGCGTGGTTCTTCCCCCGATTCTCAGCTGAAGTAAGTCGACTTAAGAATCTGGAGTCGTCAACGATTGGATCTCCGAGCGGAGCTCTCGGTCAGATCCCATACAACTGCGCCCTTCGATACTGCTGCGAATATGCAACGAACAATGGACGACGCCATCTCGGCAGACTCGCTGGAGCTCTTGACTGCAAGGCTGGTGATCCAATCCGCGCCCGAATTCGTGAAACCAGAAAACTCATAGTCATCGATCTCGGATCTGGACCCGGTTTTAGTTGGCTCCTCTTTGCAGGTCTGGTTTTACAACAAACTCAGCCCACCACGATTTCTGTTATCAATGTCGACCACTCCAACAACATGCATCGGATTGCGCGGGCAACTCGCGACATCGCGTGTTCCGCATATCCCGACCTTCAATCAATTGAATTTAGGTTCGCAACAACGAGTGAAATCATCGATACTTTCACTTCCGACGAGCTCAGTGCCGATTCTTCAATCTTGATGGTTCTCAATCACATCCTTCATCAAAGTTCTCAAACCAAGACTCCTGTCCCGCACTTTGTCTGCCAGGCTTTCGCTAGTGTTTCACGCCTTGCAAAACGCTCGGGCGCTTCGAACGTTTATGGCATTTCCATAGAGCCAGCGCGACTCAACATCGGCTTTGGCGCTACTGGGCTCATAGACGAAGTTCAAAGATATCGCGGTGTTGTAGTTGCAAAGGCAGAGATTTCTGGTGATCGTGCCGGGAAAAGCGTTACGACTTTCCGCTTTTGACTCTGTTTACTCGCCCAAGACTGTCCGATAAGTGAGGCTGATCCTTCGCCCTCGCGGTTTACGCAGGCCACCAATTAGGTCGCTCTTTCTCCTGGCGATTGAGTGGGTCCAAGCACTCCTTGATTCGCCAGTCATCACAACGAGCGACTTGACCTCGAGGAGCACTTCCGTCTCATCTCCATTCGGACTTCTGAAATCCATGGGCCAAGTTTCCAGGAGAGACACGGTTGCTACTGCCTGCCCGAAGGTCAGTCGATCTATGTGTGGTGCGATTCCTTGGTTCTCAACATATTCATTGACAATTACTTGATCTGGCGCTCGAGAAAAATATCCTTCGGCTGCTAACCGATTGCCAATCGCTGCGAGAAGAGGTGGAATCTTCGGAGCGCTTCCCAAGTCCTGCAGGGCCGCCTGTGCGTAGTCGTATCTCGTACCATATTGTTGAACTCTTCTCGAGAGAGTGTTTTCAAAAGGGAGTGAGTCAACTTCCACTATCGCTGCTGAATGCTCCTCGTCCGAAAGCCAATTTGGCACGAAAATCAACCCTGGGGGCAGAGACGGTTCGAACAGCGACATCGCCATTTCAATCTAATTCTCGGCGGAGGGCGCTCACCTTGCCGACGAGAGGTTTTGTCGAATATGGAGTCCCGCAACGTTCCCGTTTCGGTATGAGGCTCACTCGCAGTTTCACTAGAAACCACGGCGGACCCACTTCCCTTCGCCACCACGAATTGTTCACTACTATTCCTCCTCGCTGTCGTTTGTTGTAGTCCACTCTTCGCCACGAAGCTTGGGGCCCCCAAGCACTACGCCATTCGAATCCGTCACCATCGGCTGCGGTCCATCGAATGTGCAAGCCATTACACGGTTGCCAGCCCCAATTAGGCGGGGCAACTCAGCTGCCAGCATGGTGCAGCGGTTGAAACTCGTCCCAAGAATCGTCGAGTTGGGTCCATAGCTGCGGTCAAGAATGCTATTGCTGAACGATGAATTCAAGATTTGCGTCGCGATGAACTTGGACCCCTCCATGTCGTTGTTCTCGAACAAGCACTCATCGACGTCGACGTCTTTGGCAACGACCCAGATGTGAGAGTCACGAACCGCGACGTTTCGAAATGTCCCTCCGAAGTAGGCGACCAAGCCCCGTCCGGCGAGATGATCGAACTCCGAGTTCAAGAGAGTCGAGCGGAAGAACGACATCTTTGAGTCCGTAATCCCAGCGAAGCGAGCCCACGAAAGATCGCACTTGCTGAACTGGCAGCCCATCATCGTGCATGACACGAACACTGCACCCTTCAGTGAAACCTGCTCGAGAATCGCACCGCCGAAGGTGCATCCAGTGAAAATCGCCCACGAAAGTTCGGACTCTTTCACCTTTGCATCTCGCATTGAACAGTTGTCGAACACGGCACCATCGGCATTGACGTCGAAGATTTCGGCCGAATCAAACGTGCAATTGACGAATCGCGCACGCTTCATTGCCGCGCCAGCGAAGGAAATCCCAGAGAAGTCGCACCCCTCGAATTCGAGACCGATGAGATTGGACCGAGGGCCAATGCGCACAAAACGGCCCTTCACGTCGAGCAGACGCCAACTTCCGCCGACAAAAGTCGGCTCCTCCAGGTCATTGACCGTATTGACTTCCATGGTGCCCCTTCCGGGGCACGAAGCCCCTAGTGGTGAACTATCCCTATCCGTTCCTGTATTAGGAATCTGGATCTACTCATCAGCTCACGGGTCACGCGTCTGAAGATATCAGACCCGAATATGGGACACAAACCTGCCACCGTGGGATCCGTCACACCAAGTCACACGGGACGCTATGTCGTGCGTTTGGTACACGTATGGATAATCCAACCCCACGTCCCCGCATCCCGATCTACTTCAACAAGCACTACTCCAGCCCTTCCATCGCATTCGAGACCTTTAAGAAATCGTCCGCGATCGCCGAAGCAATCAACTCCGAAGCCACCCTGAGGGTTTGTCTCGATGTTTGCAATCCCGCCCCCTCCGAATCCGACCTTCATCTCGCGCGGGAAGAGATCGAGCGCTATGTGGATATGGATTACCGCGAGGCAGTGAGAACCGGCATCCCGGCAACTCTTGCGGCGAGCAATGGTCTCGGCTGGGACGAGAATTTATGGAATTCGGTTCTCCACTCGACCGCCGGCATCCTCCGCGCCATCAATGACGTCGCATCTGGCACCCCGGTGGCAGCGTCCCTCTCCAGCGGACTGCACCATGCCACACCGAGTCATGGTTCTGGATTCTGCACGATCAACTCAGTTGCAGTCGGCGCTCTCGCCGCCGCACGCGGCGGACTCAAAGTCGTCATCTTGGACCTTGACGCCCATTGCGGCGGCGGGACGGAGGCGTTCCTCAGGAAATTCCCTCACGAGGCAGAAAAGATCGTGCACGTCGATTTGTCCGTCATCCCCTTCGATCGATACGAACCTCGGGCAACCGGAAGCTGGTTGCGAATGGCAACCAGAGACTCGTACCTCGCAGACCTTGACCAGGCACTCACGATGGTCTTGGCAGAAAAGCCAGACCTTGTGATCTACAACGCTGGCATCGACATCTGGCCAACAGTCGACAAACGAGTCGTCCACGAACGCGAGACTCGCGTGGCTCAGACCATCGTCTCCAATGGCATCGGGTGTGTCATCGTCATTGCGGGAGGCTACGGCTCGAATGACGACATCGTCCCTTTACACCTCTCGACCCTGCAGTCATTCGCCAAAGCCTCCTCAAAAGACGAGGAAGTCAAATCCCTCCTCGCGATGTCGATGACCGGTCCAATCCCATCGATCGAACCCAGTTCGCGCACCCGAATCTGGGCTGCACGCGCAAGGGCCGACCAAGACTCCCGGTCGATAAACCGTTGGAATCGCACTCGGGGAACCATTCCCATCCGATTCCGACCACCAATTATCCATGGATGGATCAATCTTGACTAGCGAGCTTGGAACCCCGTGTCACGGGTCAGATAGACCACACCTGACGATGGAGGTTCGATGAGCACGTTCAAGTTCGCAATGTGGGTCGT
>JAFMEI010000072.1 GCA_017856815.1 Ilumatobacteraceae bacterium | reverse complement strand
CCGTGGCTTCTTCGCCTTCACGCTTGATTTCAACCACAAATTTCTTTGGGCCACCACCGGGCCCGCCGAGCCCTCTGCGCTGTCCCAGAGTTACGAGTTCAACTGACTCCACTTCGCCTTCTGGTTGACCATCAGTTCCAACGACACGAGCGCGGCGCAATGGAATTCGATTTCCCAGAAAACTTTCGCGACCACCTTGGCGCGAGATGAAGCACACATCTTGACTATCGGGCTTGGTGGCGGTGCGCAATCCAAGCGCAACTGCTTTCTCACGCACAACATCCTTGGTCATTGAACCAACTGGGAACAATGTGCGATCTAGTTCATCGCGATCACATGTGTAGAGCACATAGCTTTGGTCTTTCGCGCGATCGTGTGCTCGCGCAAGTCGTGGCGTGCCGTCATCAAGGTGGATGATTCGCGCATGGTGACCAGTTGCAACGGCTTCAAATCCGAGAACGCGTGCGCGCTCAGACAAGCGTTCGAACTTGAGGTGTCGATTGCACTCAATACACGGGTTAGGTGTGACACCAATGCGGTGCGCATCAACATATGGATCAACCACATGGCGGTTGAAGTCTTCGGTGAAGTTGAACACCACGTGGTCAATACCCAGTTGCTGGGCAACCCGGCGAGCATCTTCGACATCGGACACCGAACAGCACCCTGTGTCACTCTCGCCACCCCAGAGCCTCATTGTTACTCCAACCACATCATGGCCCGCAGCAATCAGTTCAGCCGCAGCCACCGAGGAGTCAACTCCACCAGACATCGCCATTAACACCCGCATTGCTACGACCGCCTCAGGTGTGTAATTGATTCAGTCAGCGCATTGATGGCGAGATCAATATCTGCATCAGATGTGGTGTGACCAAGGGTCATTCGTAACGCACCGCGTGCAAGGTTGGGATCTACACCCATGGCATGAAGCACGTGCGAAGGCTCCATGGCGCCACTTGCACAAGCAGAAGCCGCAGACGCGCATACGTTGGCTTGATCAAGGAGAAATAGCAGCGCCTCATTCTCCACACCTTCAACGCAGACATGAGCAGAGCCCGGTACACGACTCGATCGCGGTGCAACTTCATGAATTCCACCGACTGTTGCAGCGACCGTATCCACCAGACGATCGCGCATCACACCCACGCGGCGGACCACCGTGTCCATCTCCGCACGTGTATCCGCTAACGCAGCTGCTGTACCAACAATTCCTGCCACGTTGTGAGTGCCACTTCTGCGCTCGCGTTCCTGTCCCCCACCGAACATGAGTGGCTCAACCGAAATGCCTTGCCGCAGCCACAAAATTCCAACTCCCTTCGGCCCACCGAATTTGTGCGCCGATAGCGATATCGAATCAACAACTGCGGTTATCGGTGCGAGATCCATCCACGGTGCGGCTTGCACAGCGTCGGAGTGAATGATCGCTTTCGGTGCATGCTCGCGTACCACTCGTGAAACACTTTTCATGTCGGTAACGACACCTGTTTCGTTATTCACAGCCATTATTGAGACCACAGCAACGTTGGTGGTCTGGCGCAGAACTTCTTCGAGAGCAACGAGGTCAATCACACCGCCAGCATCAACTGGCACAACAATTCCATTCACATGCTCTACTGGATGAAGCACCGCATGGTGCTCGGCGTTGCTGGTAACTGCAACACCACCTGTGCGGCGTACAGCGCCGAAGACGACTGTGTTATCGCTTTCGGTACCACCACTCGTGAAGATGACCTCACCTGGGTGCACTCCAAGCAACGCTGCGATCTGATCACGAGACTCATCAATTGCCTGACGCGCTTCGCGTGATGCACGGTGGCTACCAGTTGGGTTAGCAAATGAATCACGTGCGAATCGCTCCATCGCAGCCGAAGCCGACACCCGCAGTGGCGATGACGCCGCGTGGTCAAGGTAGGCAAAACGATGGGATGTCACATATCAAGGGTAACCACGCCCCTTGGCGCGGGCACGTCCGGGCGTGGTCAACTGGTGATGTGCTTGAGCCAATTGACGCCAACTATGGCGAGACCTTCGCCGACGTCTACGACGCTTGGTACGGCGCAGTGTCCGACGTAGGTGCATTGACCGCGCTAATCGACACGCTGTTGGTAGGCGGACTCTCAGGCGCCGAGGTCATTGAATGTGGTGTCGGCACTGGCCGGGTGGCACTGAGTCTTGCTGCAGCGGGTGCACTAGTGACTGGGATTGATAACTCTGAGTCAATGCTCGAGCGCCTGCGAGCAAACGATCCTGAAGGTGCCGTAACAGCTTTCCTAGGTGACATGAGTTCTGACTTGCCGACGCGAGAATTTGCCGTTGCTGTAGTGGCTTTCAACACCCTTTTCAACCTGCAGACCGAGGATCAACAGCGACGATTCTTCCACCACGTAGCTTCGCGTTTACGTCCGGGTGGTCTGCTGTTCATCGAAGCCAATGAGTTTCGCCAGATTGAGAGAGTTGAGGTTGAGAGCGAGCAACTACGACCAGGCGGGAGCACGGTGCAAAGCCGCAGCCAGATTGACCCCACTTCTCAGACGGCAAGTGGTGAGTTTGATGACGGCTCAACAGTGCGTCAGTGGAGAATTCGCTATCTGTCCACAACGCAAATTGACGAAATGGCAACTGAAGCTGGCCTCCCATTGGTCCAACGCACCGAAGATGCAATCGGCACACCTTTCACTGAATTGTCCGAACGCCACGTTTCAGTGTTTCGGCGACCTATCCTTGAAGAACAGTGAGCCAATTAAGACTTAATCCATTAAACGGCCGTTGGGTCACCATCGTTGCTGAACGCTCAGAACGACCCACGGATTTCGCCCCTCGCACCCTGCAAGTTGAAACCGAACCCAATCGGCCATGCCCTTTCTGCCCCGAACACACCGAGGACCGCGAGCCAACTCTCGAAACGCTCGATGAGAACGGGAACTGGAAAATGCGTGTGGTGCCAAACCGCTACCCCGCATTTTCAGGTGATGACCCGATGGCAGTGCGCAACCTTGGCCCTGTGCATGTGATGTCCGAGGCCAGTGGCATTCACGAGGTCTTCGTGTTCACTCCAAAGCACGACGCTCGCATCGGTGAAATGTCTGATGCTGAAGTTGGCGCGATGATGGATGTGTTGAAGGAACGGCTTGTCCAGCACCTTTCCACACCAAACATTCGTTACACACAAGCAATCGTGAATCACGGGCGTGAAGCTGGTGCTTCTCTTGCGCACCCTCACGGACAGATCCTCGGCTTGCCATTCGTGCCCGGTGAAATTCTTGACGAAGAGCGTGCCTTTGGTCGGTTCTCGGGTGGCTGCATCCTGTGCGCCACCATCGAGGCCGAGCACGTGGATGGAAAGCGCGTGGTACTTGAAGACGAGAACACCCTCGTGCTCTGCCCTTACTGGAGCGGAATGCCTTATGAGTTGCTGATCATTCCGAAAAGCCATTCTGCACACTTGACTGATGCGTCAACTGATTCTCTGCACAGTATGGGTGTGGCAATTAAGCGCGCGCTCATCACTCTGAATCTCGCTCTCGGAGATGTCGCCTTCAACCTCGGATTCCATACTGCTCCTGGTCACCACTCGGGCATGTACCACTGGCACGTGCACCTGTGGCCAAAACTCGTCACTACTGCAGGTTTTGAACGCGGCACAGGTGTTTTGATCAACATCGTGCCCCCGGAGGATGCTGCACTTGCGCTTCGGAATGCAGCCGCAAAATGAGTCGCGTTTCTGTAGCTGTTGAAATCGAAGCCACACCTGCACGCGTGTGGGAAGTCGTCGAACCGATCGAAAACCATGTGGACTGGATGGCCGATGCAGTAGCGATTCGTGTGACGAGCTCACACAATCGTGGGATTGGTGTCACTTTCGATTGCGATACCAAAGTTGGACCACTCAAACTCACCGACAAAATGGAGATCGTTGAGTGGCTTCCCGGTAGCGCAATGGGAGTGCGTCATTCAGGAATCGTCACTGGCACGGGTCGCTTCACTCTCACACCCCTTCGCGGTGGTGCAGCAACTCGGTTTGCGTGGGATGAAGATCTCCGATTCCCTTGGTGGCTCGGTGGGCCAATCACGGGATTCATTGGTGGTGGGCTGGTAATGCGACTCATCTGGCGTCGCAACTTAAAAGAACTAAAACAGCTGGTCGAGCGCGACTCTTAAGCCTGCACTGATGCAAGCATTTCGTCGGCTGCGGTCCACGGATCAATATGGCGCTCCAACACCTCGGCTTGCAACTGATCCCATCTTGGGCCCGTACAAATCTCGCGTGCACGTTGGTAAAGCCTTCGAGCAACAATCTCCCTAAGTTCTTCACCGAGTCGAAACTTGCGACGAGCTTCGAGTTTTCCCGTGGTCTCCATATGCTCACGATGACGCAAAATGGTTTCCCAGAGTTCTTCAACACCAGTGCCATCGGATGCGACCGTGGCAACTACAGGTGGGCGCCAGTCGTCGTGAGCGATGTCGGACATGTCAAGCATCTGTTCAATATCGCGTCGTGTTTCTTCGGTGCCTTTGCGATCTGATTTATTGATCACAAATATGTCGGCGATTTCCATGAGGCCCGCCTTGTTGGCTTGCACCGCATCACCCCATCCCGGGTTGACCACAACAACGGTGGTGTCAGCCTTGCCAGCAATTTCAACTTCAACTTGGCCCACGCCAACGGTCTCAACAAGCACCCATTGGCGCCCCACGGCGTCGAGCACTCGAATTGCCTCAGGGGTTGCAAGCGAAAGCCCACCTAGGTGTCCACGCGTGGCCATTGACCGAATGAAGACACCTGGATCAGTCGCAAAGTCCTGCATGCGAACTCGGTCACCAAGAATTGCACCACCCGTGAACGGCGACGATGGATCAATCGCAAGAATTGCAACTTCAATTTCCCGTTTGCGCAACACGCCGATGGTGGCTGCAGTCAACGTGGATTTTCCCGCTCCGGGAGCACCAGTCAATCCAACCGTGTAAGCCTTGCCACTCTTTGGGTAGGCGATACGACTAACGGCGCGCGATTCTTCATCACTTCGCTCCACCATTGATAAGAGTCGTGCCAGCGCACCACGATCACCAGAACATGCAAGGTCGAAGAGTTCCTGTGGATCGCGCGTGCGAAGGGCCACGGTCAGACCGCGATCACTTCAGTCACGCCATCGACACGGTCACGCATGATCCGCTCAATGCCGGCTTTCAGAGTTTGGCCTGACGCAGGGCAGGTCCCACAGGCGCCGACCAAGGTGACTTCAACAACACCGGTCTCCTCGTTCACCTCACGCAGCACGACATCTCCGCCGTCGGCCTGGAGGGCAGGCCGTATGACTTCGATTGTTTCTTCTACTTTCTTGCGCATTGACATTGAAGAGTCCTTGGTTGCGTCACATCGAAAAAGTGTGGAATTCCATTGAACCACCAAACCGCCTACGATTCCGACCCATGTTGGCTCATCAAGGTGGTTGGGACGAGATTTTGCTGGTCGCGGGTCCCATTGTTGTCATTGTTGGCCTGCTGGCACTTGCCAACAAACGTGCCAAACGTCTCCAGGGCGAGCGCCAGGAGTCCGAAGACCCGAGCTAGATCCGCTCGATGTCTGCACCAATTGAGCGCAGCCGTCCAACTAGGTCTTCATAACCACGATCAATGTGGTGGATGTCATGAATCACGGTTGTGCCTTTGGCAACCAACCCCGCAACCACCAGTGCTGCGCCGGCGCGGATATCTGGTGCCCGAACTGGCGCTCCGGAGAGCGACTCACGCCCACGCACTACCGCATGGTGTCCATCGGTTCGGATATCGGCACCAAGGCGCTGCAGCTCTTCGACATATCTGAAACGGCCCGGATAAAGATTCTCGGTCACAATTCCAACCCCGTCGGCCACGCTCAACATGGTCACGATCAATGGCTTGTAGTCAGTTGCGATTCCGGGATATGGAAGCGTTGCAACATCAATTGACTTGAGGCGCCCACTCGCTTCGGCAATCACACCATCTTCCGTGGGCGTGATGCGCATTCCCATGTCGGTGAAACGCTTAAGGAGCATGTCCATGTGCTCACCAATCGCGTCAATTACCTTCACTTCTCCACCAGCGACACCGACCGCCGACATATATGTTGCGGCTTGCACACGATCTGGCACTACCCGATGATCCGCCGAGTGCAACTTGCCAACTTCGACTCCGTGAATCACAAGAGTGCCCGAACCAATGCCTTCGATGTCGGCACCCATTGATACGAGCATGGTTGCAAGATCAGTTATTTCAGGTTCACGAGCGGCGTTATCAAGAACAGTTGTTCCTTTGGCAAAAACAGCCGCTGTAAGGATGTTCTCCGTCGCCCCGACACTAGGGAACTCGAGTGTGATCTCAGCCCCGTGCAGACGTTCACAAACACCAATCACGTCACCGTGCGCAAAGGTGAAAGTTGCACCCATTGCTTCGAGGCCAGCAAGGTGCATGTCGATTGGTCTTGAACCAAAATCATCTCCACCCGGCATCGCAACACGGACTTCACCGAATCGACCAAGAAGTGGGCCGAGAACATTGATTGAAGCTCGAATCTTTTCAACGAGCTCATACGGTGCAACTGGAGTTATTGATCCGGAATTGGTGATTCGCAGAATGCCTTGATCCATGCGCGAGGAGTCAACTACGACTCCCAATGCTTCAAGGAGCGTGGCCATAATCGGCACATCGGCAATATGCGGAGTATTCGTGATCGTGTAATCACCATCTGCAAGCAAAGTGGCAGCCATCAGCTTTAGAGCTGAGTTCTTAGCTCCAGGTACAACCACTGAACCCGATAGTGGTCCACTTTGGCGAACGAGAATCTGCTCCTCGGAGGGGCTTTTTGGCACCTCAAAAGTATGCTCGCTTTCGTGCCCCTCAATGTGACCACAATCGCGAAACAGTGGTCAGTCAACGATCAGCCGTGGCTGATTGAGCCCCGCACGGACATATTGCAGGAAACACTTGTGCATTCCGAGCCTGATCTCACCGATGGGACGCTTGCTCGATTTGTGCAAATGCACGGTCCATTCGTGCACTACGAGCGCGTCGTGCAGAGATCCGCCCACACAATTGTTGAGACCACCGAGTTTTCCGTGCGGATTCCATGGTTCGGGTGGTTGTTTCGCTTGTTGATGGCGCGATTCATGCGCCGAAGATCGCCAGAGTCACAAACACGTGCATGGTGGTCTCCGCCCACCACCATTTCAGCCAGCGAGGCGTCAATTCTTGGTCTGCTTGCTGCCGCTTCAATGCTTGCTGCATTCATCAACACACTGTTCACACAAACCCTCACTTACTCTTCAGAGGAATTTGATATCTCCTCTACCGGTCAAGGCCTTGGTGCTGCGGTAGTGCGTTGGGGAATCATCATCTCAATTCCAATTGCAATGGCTGCCGATCGGATTGGTCGCCGCCGCGTAATGATCCGACTCGCCTACATTGCACCTGTCGTGGCATCACTGGGTGCACTTGCACCAAACTTCGGCGTGCTTGTTGGCACACAGGCCATTGGTCGACCACTCGCCCTCACATTGGATTTGTTGATAATCGTCACTGCTGCTGAGGAAATGCCACGCAATGCCCGTGCCTATGCGGTGAGCATTCTCGCAATGGCTAGCGGTCTTGGTGCTGGAGTCGCGGTCGCTGCTTTGCCCCTTGCAGGGCTCGCTACTTGGGGCTGGCGCCTTGTGTTCATAATTGCTCTGGTGTGGTTGCTTGTGGCACGACACCTGCGCACCTCACTGCCCGAAACCCGGCGCTTCATTACAGCGTTAGAAAATCCGCATGCTTCAAAGATCCAATTTGATCGCATTGCATTAATTGCATCGGTTGCTTTTATCGGCAACCTCTTTGTGGCGACAGCATCTATTTTCCAGAACGAGTATCTAAAGGATGTACGTGGATTTCCAGCGTGGCAAATCGCTTTGTTCACCACGCTTACCGCGATACCCGCATCCGTTGGGTTGATACTTGGCGGCCGCATCGCAGACGCCCGAGGCCGACGCATGCTCGCAGCGTCAATGATCCCGCTCGGCACCGCACTCGTGGTTACGTCTTTCTCGGTTGCTGGATTAGGGATGTGGCTCTCTGCTGGAACGGGAAGCGTTTTAATTGCACTTGCATACCCAGCAATGGCTGTTTACCGTGCAGAGCTGTTTCCAACACAGCGCCGGGGTCGGGCTGCTTCAATAATCACCGCATCATCACTACTTGGTGGAAGCATCGGCCTAATTGCGGGTGGGCTCATGATTGACAACGGTCTTAGCTATGGAAATGTGATGGCGATTCTTGCTGTTGGGCCCCTCACCGTGGGGTTGATTGTCCTTGTCTCCTATCCCGAGACCGCGCACCGCGAACTCGAAGACATCAACCCGGAAGATCGAACTAACTCAGAGACTTGACGCCCATTCACTGATACACGATGCGATATCCGCGTCTTTGCCTTTTAGCTCGTGTCTTGCACCTTCGATCAATTTGATCGTTTTGGCACCACGTATCTTGCGAGTGTGTTGCTTCAATTCCTCGGGCGAACCAAACGGATCCTTAGTGCCATGAATGAAAAGAGTTGGCACGTGAATTTGCGATAGATGCGCGGCTCGAAGCTTCTCAGGCTTTCCTGGGGGGTGCAACGGATAAGAAATGAGTACAAGACCCGCGGTTTGCAAAGCATCGCAGTCCGCGCCAGCCACAACCATTGAGCACATGCGACCACCCATGGAGCGACCACCAATCACGATGTCTGACACATCTACGTTCCATTTCTTGGCCGCTGCGAGAACTTCTTTGCGAACGCATTCAAGTAACACAGGTGTGGGGTCTGGAAACGGTTTCCCAGCGCGACGGTAAGGGAAATTCACACGTTTTACAGGTATTGGCTTGAGTGTCTTTTCAATCAGTTTCAGACTTGAGTGGTCACGGTCGCTTCCAGCGCCGTGAAACAGCACGACACCTTTCACGGTGCTGATTCCAGCAGTACCCGACGAGCCTCTGTTATGTCAGCAATTAACTGGCTCGCGTCCTCTTCGACACCGCCATGATCTGGATGGACATCACGCAGTCGATCACGGAAGCGTCTTTGCACCTCACGCTTGCCAGGTACCGCAGCGCCGACTGGGAACCCCAAAACTTCAAGGGCCCAAGCCCGTGGATCCGTGAGAGCAGTGAGCGAACTGCTCCCACCACCAAGCACATATGAGGCAAAAGCTGGACCAATCGTGCCTCCCCACTTCATCGCCCGATGGAGAAGTGGGGCCACTGCCTGGCGCACAGAATCATCAAAACGTTCGAGTACATAAATTGCACCAAGCACCTGCTGCAGATGGCTGCCGTGAGTTTCAAGATCAAACTCG
>JAFMEI010000071.1 GCA_017856815.1 Ilumatobacteraceae bacterium | reverse complement strand
GGCGTGTGGTTGAAAATCCAATTTCGTCTGTTAGCCCGAAGCCTTTGGGCTCTAACATTGGTCCTGCGCCGGGTTAGCTCAGTTGGCAGAGCACCGCACTTGTAATGCGGTTGTCGTGGGTTCGATTCCCACACCCGGCTCTGCGAAGCGCCCGTTTGGGTATGCCCCAATCCTTTAGGATGGGTTTATGAGTTTGAGCGAACGCGAACTGGCGATTTTGTCCTTTGAACAAGGCTGGTGGTCGCTTGATGGCCCCAAAGAGTCCCTCATTCGCGAGCGCTTTCAAATCTCCCCCGAGGCCTACTACCAAGAGTTAAATGCCTTAATAGATAAGGCTGAAGCACTCGAAGCTGACCCCCTCGTTGTCCGTCGCCTACGGCGGGAAAGGGCGCGGCGCCGTAACGGTCGTCTTGGAAGTACCGTTGAATCATCCGTAGCGGACTCAACTAATGGAGGATCCGACTCATGAACACCCAAATGCCGCGTCGAGTGCGCCCGTCTGGTGGCCAAAATTTCAACTCCACACTCAGCATCGTTGTTGCAGTTGTGGCTGTGTTGATTGGTTTCCTGATCCTTCAAGATTTGAGCGCCGACGATGGTTCAGGTAGTGCCCAACCGGATAAGACCACCACAACCACTACTGCAGAGAACACCACCACAACTACAGCGGTTGCAACCAACGGATTCAAGATCCAGGTTGCTAATGCGTCTGGTGTTGCACAAAGCGCCGCGAAGTTGGGCCAGCAGTTGCTGGCAAGAGGATTTTTGGTTCAGCCGGCGAAGAACGCATCAGATGCAACCACAAAGCAGACGGTAACCAAGGTTCTCTTTGTTGCTGGTCACGAAGCGGAAGCACAAGTTGTCTCAGCAGTTCTGGGTGGTAAGCCAGTTGAGGCCATGCCAGCTGTGATTCCTACTGAAGACGGAAGCGTTGGCGAAGCTTGGGTGCTGATCATGCTTGGTACTGATCTTGCGGGTCAGACACTTCCAACCACAGTTAACACCAACGCTTAATCTCTGAGACGCTCCGCTACGGCGCGCTCGACACAGGTTCGTGTCTGAGTCATTGCTTGCTCTTCGCCAAATAGGCGTTTGATGGATATCAACTCAGCATTTTTTGGCGGCACAACATCGTCGTCATAATCCCCGCAGACAATGAGAACTTTGCGTTGGTGCTGTGCTGCGAGTGTGCACACACCACCAACCACTTTTCCATCAAATGAATTCAGATCCACAAAGCCTTCGCCGGTGATTACGAGATCGGAACTCTCCAGTTGTTCACTCACATTGAGTTCATCGGCTACGAGATCAAAACCCGAGACGAGACGACCACCGAGCACATAAAGAGCTCCCGCTAAACCACCTGCCGCCCCCGAGCCTGGAACCTTCGTTACATCTTTGCCGAACTGTTCTTTGTACATCGCTGCGGTGCCTTCGAGTTTTGTTGTTAGAAATCGAACCTGCGCAGGTGAGGCACCTTTTTGTGGGCCAAACTCACGAGCAGCATCGGTGAAACGTGTATTCACATCACAAGCCACAATGAGCTCAACTTGTTTGAGTCGCGCAGGTGCATGAATTGCGCGTAGTGCTCCCAAGCCGCCATCAGTAGTTGCCGAACCGCCGAGGCACACGATGATCTTGCGTGCTCCGAGATCCAATGCAGCGTCAATCAATTCACCCGTGCCCGTGGTGGAAGCCCCAATTGGATCGTTGTGTTGAGCACCACCTACTAACGCGAGTCCTGATGCACGAGCCATTTCAATCACAGCTGTCTTCTCGTGAAGTCGCCACTCGGCAGCAACGGTGTCTCCAAGTGGACCCGACACTTTGCTTGACCGATTCGCCCCACCCAAAACATCAAGTGTCCCTTCACCGCCATCGGCCAAAGGGAGCTCCACACAGTCGTGGCCACATTCCCATGCGGCATGGCCAATAGCCGCTGCGATTCCCGCAGCACTTGCAGTTCCGCGGAATTTGTCCGGGACGGCCAACACCTTCATAGCGACCACGATAAACGGCGTAGCGTGGTGCGCCATGGGGAACAAGCAACTCGCACAGCAACTCGCCAATCTGGATGCCACGGCTCAGGCGGAATTGATCAGAAGTGGACAAATAACAGCGACCGAAGCCGTTGATGCATCTATTGCAGCGGCTGAAGAAATCAATCCGAAAATCAACGCGATCATCCATCCGCGCTATGAGCGTGCTCGTGACGAGGCAAAGCTGGTCGACCCAGCAGCACCTTTTGCTGGAGTGCCGCTATTGGTCAAAGACCTAAATTGCGCAATCGCAGGCGAGCCGCACCACATGGGGTCGCGCGCACTGAAGAACGCGAAATTCACCGCGGATACAGACTCGTTTCTTTATCGCCGTTTCAAGCGCGCCGGATTTATCGCCCTTGGCCGAACCAACACTCCCGAATTCGGATCAACTGTGACCACCGAACCACTTGCTTATGGTCCGGCACGCAATCCATGGAACCTGGACCACTCAACCGGTGGATCATCAGGTGGTTCCGCCGCCAGTGTGGCCGCACGGATTGTTGCCGTTGCGCACGCCAATGACGGCGGCGGGTCAATCAGAGTGCCAGCGGGCAACTGCGGTCTCGTGGGGCTAAAGCCGAGCCGTTCGCGTGTGAGTCAGGGGCCTGATGTTGGTGAGTCGTGGATGGGTGGAACGATTGATGGTTGCGTAACTCGCAGTGTCCGCGACACCGCGGCAATTCTCGATGCGATCGCAGGATATGAAAATGGCGATCCACACATCACGCCGTTTGCTTCACCTCTGGCAAATGAAGTTGGTAAAGATCCAGGCAAGTTGCGGATCGGTTTCCTAAACCATCCTTTGCTCGATATTGGTATCGACCATCCCGAATGTCGTGCGGCAGTTGACCAAACAGTGAAGTTGCTACAACAACTCGGCCATGAGGTTGAAGATTCATTCCCAACTGCAATGACCGAGCCGCAGTTTTCAGATTTGTTCGTTGGGATCATCACGGCGTCGTTGCACGCGGATCTTTCTGCACTGGAATTCTTGCTAGGCATCAGCTTTGATGAGACCAATCTCGAGCCTGACAACTTGTTCTTCCGCGAGATGGGCAAGGCAGCGTCTGCTGCGGATTACATCAACACTGTGCGTCTGATGCACATGTGGTCACGCCGCATGATCAGTTGGTGGAAGACACCTGCAATGGATTCGGGAGAATTCGACATTCTTGTGACACCCACACTTGCCACGCCAGCCCCCGAAATTGGCTGGTTGTCGGGTCCTGATGGCGGTTTCCATGTGCAGCAGATATTGCAGTACACCGCGCAGTTCAACATCACCGGCCAACCCGCTCTTAGCCTTCCGCTTCATATGACACCCGATGGGATTCCGGTCGGCGTGCAATTCGTGGCAGCCCCAAATCGCGAGGATGTGTTGGTTCGTCTTGCTAGCCAGATCGAAGCCGCTGCGCCTTGGGCTGATCGCAAGGCGCCAAACGCAATCTGATTGCTAGGGTTTGATCCATGTCTGCAACCGTTCGAATCCCCACCACGATGCGCCCCCTCTCAGGCGGTGCGTCCACAGTTCAAGTTGAAGGTGCAACACTGCGCGAACTGATCGCCAATCTCGAAAAGGCCCACGCTGGTTTCGCCGAGCGCCTTCTCGACGAAGCCGGCCAGCTCCGCAAGTTTGTCAACGTGTTCGTCGACGACGACGACGTGCGCTACCTGCAGGGCCTTGACACCCCGGTCGCGGCTGGTCTCACGGTCTCCATCATCCCCGCAGTAGCGGGCGGCTCAAACTAGCCAAAGCCCCTAAATCCTTGCCCTGAGCGGATTTTGCCTCCTCGGGTGGTGTGATTAGCACTCTGGTCGCTAGAGTGCTAACCGCCCGATTTTCCCTATTTGGAGGTAAACCATGGCCAAGTTGATTGCGTTTGATGAAGAGGCCCGTCGTGGTCTCGAGGCGGGAATGAACAAGCTCGCCGACGCCGTACGCGTAACCCTCGGACCCAAGGGTCGCAACGTTGTACTCGACAAAAAGTGGGGTGCACCCACGATCACCAATGACGGTGTGTCGATTGCCAAAGAGATTGAACTCGAAGATCCATACGAGCGCATTGGCGCAGAGTTGGTGAAGGAAGTTGCCAAGAAGACCGATGACGTCGCAGGTGACGGCACCACCACCGCAACCGTGCTCGCATGGGCAATGGTGCGCGAAGGTCTGCGTAACGTCGCAGCCGGTGCAAACCCGATGAGCCTTAAGAAGGGCATCGAGGCTGCAGTGGCGGCAGCAGTCGGGAGCATCAAGGCACTTGCCAAGGAAGTGGATTCAAAAGAGCAGATCGCTCAGGTTGCGTCCATCTCGGCAGCTGATCCTGAAATCGGTAACACGATCTCTGATGCGATTGACAAGGTTGGCAAAGACGGCGTTATCACCGTTGAAGAAAGCCAGACCTTTGGAATGGAGATGGATCTCGTTGAAGGTATGCGCTTCGACAAGGGTTACATCTCGCCATACTTCGTAACCGACACCGACCGCATGGAAGCCGTTCTCGACGACGCTTACTTGCTCTACGTTGCAAACAAGATCACCAACGTGCGTGACATGCTCCCCGTGCTTGAAAAAGTTATGCAGAGCGGTCGCCCACTCGTGATCATTGCTGAAGACATCGAAGGTGAAGCACTTGCAACCCTCGTGGTGAACAAGATCCGTGGCACTTTCAAGAGCGCTGCAGTGAAGGCTCCAGGTTTCGGCGAGCGTCGTAAGGCGATGCTGCAGGACATGGCGATCCTCACCGGTGGTCAGGTCATCAGCGAAGAAGTCGGTCTCAAGCTCGACAACGCAACCCTCGATCTTCTCGGTCGCGCCAAGAAGGTGCTCATCACCAAGGATGAGACCACCATCATCGAAGGTGCTGGCGATGAGAATGACATCAAGGGCCGCATCAGCCAGATCAAGACCGAAATCGACAACACCGATTCCGATTACGACCGCGAAAAGCTCCAAGAGCGTCTCGCCAAGTTGTCGGGTGGCGTTGCTGTGTTGAAAGTTGGCGCTGCAACTGAAGTGGAGCTGAAGGAAAAGAAGCACCGCATCGAAGACGCGGTTAGCACCACCAAGGCAGCGATTGAAGAGGGCGTAGTTCCTGGCGGTGGAGTTGCACTCCTTCGTGCGCAGGTCGCAGTTCTTGCCGCAGCTGAAAAGCTCACCGGTGACGAAGCAACCGGTGCTCGCATGGTCGCTCGCGCACTCGAAGCCCCCATCAAGCAGATTGCAGAAAACGCAGGTCTTGAAGGTGGCGTAGTTGTCGAGAAGGTGAAGAGCCTGAAGGGTAACGAGGGCTTGAATGCTGCAACGGGCGAATACGAAGACCTCGTGAAGCTCGGCGTCATCGACGCAGCGAAGGTGACCCGCTCTGCACTGCAGAATGCGTCATCGATTGCAGCACTGTTCCTCACAACTGAGGCAGTGATTGCCGACAAGCCCGAGGATTCAGCGCCAGCAATGCCTGGTGGCATGGACGACTTCTAAGTCGGCAAGATAAATCCATGATCGCCTTTGTCACTTCAGACAAGGCGCTCGAACTAGATGATGACATGGCACCGCTTTGCGGTGCCATGTTGCGTTTGGGGGCGGCGCATCAGGTCGTATGTTGGGATGACCCGGATGTTGATTGGTCGGCTTACTCAGCGGTGATCGTGCGCAGCACCTGGGATTACCACGCACGCATTGACGAGTTCCGCGCGTGGATCGACCAAGTTTGCGCAGTTTCCAATTTGCACAATGCTGCAGAAGTTTTGCAGTGGAACATCGACAAGCACTACTTGAATGATCTGTCATCGGCCGGGATTCCGATTGTGCCGACCACCTTTGTAGACACCGATGCAGTGTTAGCCCAGTTACTAAAGGCTGGCGCATCTTGGAGCAATGTTGTGGTTAAGCCAACAGTGTCGGCGGGCTCCAACGACACCGCCTTGCACGCAGGGCATGAAGACGCTGTTTTTCATATTCGTGAGCTACTCGCAAAGGGCAAGATCCCGATGGTGCAGCCGTATCAATCCGCGATTGATGAACACGGCGAGGTGGGACTCGTGTACATGGCAGGAGAGTTCAGTCACGCCTTTTTCAAAGGGCCGCTTTTGGGTGGGGCAGTAAAAGACCGACGCAACGCACTATTTCTTGAAGAGACAATTCGTCCGCATACCGCATCTGATGAACAGCGAGTGCTCGGCGATCAAGTCCTCTCTTACATGGTTGGAAGATTTGGCTCACCACCGCTCTATTTGCGCGTGGACACCGTGCCTGGCCTCAACGGCACAGTTTTGTTGGAGCTTGAGGCAACTGAGCCGTCACTGTTTTTCTCAACGGGAGAAGGATCAGCAGACCGGTTCGCAGCCAAATGCGCTGCGCTTGTCTAACAACGACAACTATTTGGCGTATTCGCCACGGACTGCACCGTGCTTGTCGCGCTCGGCAAACATCACAATCTGTGCGTTGAGTTCTTGGCGCATGCCCTCACGCGCAGCACCAATCCAACTTGAATCAATCATCTGCTTAGCCATCGCTAAGCCAACGGATGATTTGGTAGCCAGGTTTTCGGCAAATGACTGAACGTAGGCATCGAGTTCGTCAGCAGGAACTATTCGATCAACAAGACCCCATGCGAGCGCTTCTTCGGCACCGATCACTTCACCGCTCATGATCATGAGTTTGGCTCGTGATGGATTGGCAAGAGTTGAGATGAACTGTGTGCCACCAGTATCGGGCAGCAAGCCGTAGTTGATCTCTGGCATACGGAGCTTGATGTCGGGGGCGGCAATTCGAATATCACAAGCCAGTGCCATTTCAAGACCACCACCGATTGCCCAGCCACGCACTGATGCAATTACAGGCTTTGGCGCATCCATAACCGCTAATCGATTGTTTTGTGCTCGACGGACGTATTCAAAGTCACTCTCACCGTTGGCACGAGTGCCGAGTTGCGTTGTGTCACGGCCAGAGCAAAAAGATTTACCTGCTCCACGTAGCACGATCACTCTGACTTCAGGATTGTCAATCGCATCCGCCACAATCCGAGTAGCAAGCTCACCCATCTCATCGCTTATTGCGTTGTGGCGATCTGGGCGGTTGTAGGTGACGGTTCCGACACCATTGGTGAGGTCGAACAGGACCGGAGCATTGGACATGGCTTCCTCTCAACAGAAGATTCACAGTTGGTTTCCAAACCCTAGTACCCGTCTCGAAAGGCTCCTCAGTAGGCTTGAGGTATGAGCGAAACCGTGATGTCCCCCTCAGTTGGAGTCGGTGTATTGCACCTGTTCTGCAAGCCCTATGCCACGTGCGATCCCGAGGCTGTTGTCAACGCCGTTAAGTCGGCACAAGCCGCAGATTGTCAGGTCGTATGCGTATCAATGTTTGGGCACAAGTGCGATGCCGCATTCATGGCCACTAGTAAAGACATGATTGCCTTGCGGCGATTTCAAACCGATCTCCAGCGTGCGGGTCTTGAAGTGGTTGATAGTTATGTTTCACTGACCGAGGTCAGTGAATATGCAAAAGGCATGCCAGAGCAAATGCTTAACGCTCGTCTCTATCCGGTACTGCCGCCCGAGGGGAAGACCTCATGGTGCTTCTATCCAATGTCGAAAAAGCGCGAAGCCGAGGCCAACTGGTTCACACTTGAATATGAAAAGCGCAGTGAGCTCATGCAGGAGCATGGCAAGAGCGGCCGGAATTTTGCTGGACGTGTTGTGCAGGTGGTCACAGGTTCGGCAGGACTCGATGATTACGAATGGGGTGTAACCCTGTTTGCCAACAATCCAGATGATCTGAAAGAAGTCGTTTACACAATGCGGTTTGATGAAGCATCTGCCGTGTACGCCGACTTTGGTGCTTTCTATGTAGGTGGCATCGTGCCCGTTGAGGAACTGGTTTCAACACTTGCCTGAGAATCTTCCGCGGTCCAGAGCTGAAGCCGCAGAACAACTCTTGGCGGCTGCCGATGGAGTTATTCCTCTCTGGCTTGAGCGCTGTGTGCGCAAGATCTTGTTAGAGCAGCGAATTGAATCTGGTGAAGCTGACACAAAGATTTCGCTCATGGTCCGGCAAGCATCACCAATGGTGATGGGTGAACTCGGTGCTTCGGTGACTGGAGTGCGAGCAGACAACCCGTTACAAGTTTTTCGCCGAGCCGTGGTCTATCCAACACTTGTACTTAGTGAACTCGGCGCAAAGGAAGTGCATCGCGATGACTTCTCGCGTCAGTCATTTCCGAACGACATCTTCGGTCTAAGCCCCGCTACATGGATTGATGTCGATGAATCCTTGCATGACCCCGGATTGATTTGGGGTGCTTGGACTGCGCGAGAGGCACTTGATCGTGAACTTTGATCGAGCCGCATTGCTTTCGCGCACAGATCTGCAAGGGCTTGAGTTCTGCCATGCCTTGGCAGCGCAGACGGACTCATGGATCCAGGAGTTGTTTGATGCCGCAATGGCAAAGGTGCCTGTAAGTGGCCGAGTGGCTCTGTTAGCCGTCGGTGGATATGGACGCGGAGAACTGGCGCCCTTTAGTGACCTTGACTTATTGCTGGTGCACGATGGTGCGCGCCCCATTGAGGATTTCGCTTCAAATCTTTGGTATCCAATTTGGGATGCGGGACTAAAACTGGGTCACTCGGTGAGAACCGTGGCCGAGACGATGAAGCTCGCAAGCGACGATCTGGATACTGCAACTGGAATCCTGACCGCACGTTTCTTAGCCGGTGAAAAATCCCTCGCAGAAGAAGTGGCAAAAGGCGCATCTACAAACTGGTTGAATCCCAAAAAAGGCTGGTTGCGACAACTGCATGCTCGCGTCTTGGAGCGTCAGCAAAAGGCGGGAGAAGTCGCCTTCTTGCTGGAGCCCGAACTCAAAGAAGGCATGGGCGGCCTCCGCGACATTCACGCCATCGGCTGGGCACTAAGTGCAGGTTTAGTTCTTTCTGCTGAAGACACGATTTCGCTAGCTCGCCACAATGAAACACTGACACGCGCCCGAGTTGCGCTCCATCAAGTTACAAATCGTGCAAGTGATGTCTTGAGACTCGAAGATCAAGATGCTGTTGCAACCCATCTCGGCTACAAGGATGCAGATGCTTTGATGGCAGAAATAGCAGCAGCGGGGCGCAGTGTGATGTGGATTACAGATGAAGCCTGGGCGCTACTAGACCCTCCCAAGGCTCGCGGTGTGCAACCGATTGCACCTGGGGTTGAATTAGTTGACGGGTTTGTCCAGTTAACCGAGGATGCCAATCCCGCCGAAGACCCAACACTGCTGTTGCGCGTGGCCACATCGGCGGCACGTCATGGGGCACGTATTTCTCGTAGCACGCTCGCAAAACTTGCTGACGAAACTCAGCCCTGGCCCGATCCTTGGCCAGCGGGCGCGAGCGATGATCTAGTTGCACTGCTGCTTGAAGGTCGAGCTGCGATTCCAGTATTTGAAGCCCTCGATCATCACGACCTGATCACTCGTGTGTTGCCCGAATGGTCACCGGTGCGGAGCCGCCCTCAGCGCAACGCTTATCACCGATTTACCGTTGACCGTCATCTGTGGGAAGCGGTGGCAAATGCCATGGAGTTGCGTGACTCTGTATCCCGTCCTGATCTCTTGGCACTTGGCGCAATGTTCCACGACATCGGCAAGGGTTATCC
>JAFMEI010000070.1 GCA_017856815.1 Ilumatobacteraceae bacterium | reverse complement strand
GCGTGAAGGGAATGTGACCCGACGGCGATGAACCACCCTGGCCGATGATCTCCTCAACTTGAGCGCGGACAGCCTCAAGCGAGATTCCGAGTGCTTCAAGTGCTTTTGCAGCGACGCCCTCTCCTTCATGTATGAGCCCGAGCAAGATGTGCTCGGTACCTATATATGAATGGTTGAGTAGCCGCGCTTCTTCTTGAGCGAGCACTACGACCCTGCGGGCCCTATCGGTAAAGCGTTCGAACAATGGAACCGACCTTTGGAGCGGTGAATACTTGCTACTGAGTGTATAGGTGAGGTGAGCAGATGTTGCGCCCGGTTCTCGGCGAATGGGTGTGGTTTGGAAATCCTCGCCTAGCCTTATTTTGTGAGCGCAAACTCCCCGCTTCTTACCCTCCCAGCCATGCAGGACGATCGCCAACGGGTGGAATCTGCGTTACTGGAAGCCGTTCGCACGCCCGACGCTTATCTCACCGAAATCGCAAGCCACCTCATTACTGCGGGTGGGAAAAGATTGCGTCCGGTGATGTCCATTGCGGCCGCGCAAGTTGGCAGTTCTGCGCGAGTTTCGGACCAAGTGGTGCAGGGTGGAATTTCCTGCGAGCTTGTGCATCTTGGATCGCTCTACCACGACGACGTGATGGACGAGTCAACTCTGCGTCGTGGAGTGGAAACGGTGAACGCACGATGGGGAAACCTTCAAGCGATCCTCGCTGGTGATTTTCTTCTCGCGCGTGCATCAGAAATTGCCGCATCCCTCGGTACCGAAGTTGCGGGTCTTTTGGCCCGAACAATCGGACGACTGTGCGAAGGCCAGATAGAAGAACTGCAGCACACGTATGACATCAACCGCACAGTTGAGTCGTATCTCGCGTCGATAGACGGCAAAACGGCTTCGCTTTTTTCCGCTGCAGCGCGAATTGGCGGAATCGTGGCTGGCCATGACCGCGATGTAATTGAGGCACTCACTTCGTATGGCACCTCGTATGGAATCGTCTTCCAGATCGTGGATGACATTCTCGACATTGTTTCCACCGACGACGAACTCGGCAAGCCAGCAGGTCACGACATGGAAGAGGGCGTTTACACGCTTCCTGTGTTGTTAACCATGCAGGCTGGAGGCGCAGCGGCTGAAACGCTTCGCGCCACACTCGGCGAGCCACTCACCGCACAGACCCGTTCTGAGTTGTTGCAGTTGGTGCGCGGTGGTGATGGTGTTGAGCGCGCACTGGAAGTAGCAAGAGAGCATGTTGCGATGGCCGAAGCCACGTGTGCTTTGATGCCAGCAAGTAGTGCAACCACAGCACTGCGTGATGCAGCTGGTGCGTTGCTAGCAACAATCAGTAACTAATTACTGCGGCAGATTGTTGGCGCTGAGTATTACTTCGCGCGCCCAAGGATCAAGTTGGTGCTTAGCGATCTTTTCTGTGATCTGCACACATTCCTGACCATCTTTAATAAGACCACTCCAGCGAATGTACCCACCCATAACACCCATCAAGCGGTCGCTTACTTCCTCGGCGTGCACGATGATCTTCACATCCTTAGCGAGAAGATCACGTAGTTCACGGTAGAACGAGGTAAGCCAATCGTCGAGGTTGTCAAGGCCTATCAAAGGGCGGTGTCTGTAAGTGAGATTCAATTCTTCGTAGGCGTGCAGATTGTGCGGGGCTGCGTTAATTGAGAACAGGCACCCAAAGCCACTTTCGCGAATCCAAATGATCTCTTCTTGGCGTCTGACCCGACGATGGGAGTCCCCATATCCCCCCGGCCGTTCACAAACGGCGATCTTGTCTTTGATGATCCAAGTGAAGTTTCGCGGGGTGATCCCGAGTGCCCATTTGCCTCGTAGTTTCGGGGGCATCACATACCGCCTTTGGGACTAGCTGATTTCATCGCAGTCTCACGCTACTCAATCGTCGTGGTTCGCGCTTTCGGTTCGGGAAATTTTAAGGACTTGCTGATGACGGCTGAGATGCCTCCCACCGCCAAGGTCTGTGCCCAAGATTTCGCCACGAGCAACGGCCATCGCACGGTCGACAGTTGCACTGTCTGGAGGGTATGGATCGGCCAACCAAGCTCGCAGCGCTCGTTTGGCTAGTACAGGATCGGCCTGGGCGAGCGCACGAGCATTGGTGGGATCAATCTGCGAAGAAAGCGAGCCAAGGAACGCATCATCGGCGCGAAGGATCTCCGCTTGACGTGCAAGCACGGGGACGATGTCGCGGTGGCTCACATCGTTAAGTAGCGGAATCACTTCGGCACGGATCCGGTTTCGTTGATAGGTCGGATCGGAATTTGTCTCATCATTTACGTATGAGATGCCGAGCTCTTCGCAGAGCAATTCCGTTTCGAAGCGCCGAAGTTCAAGCAACGGACGATTGGTATCGCTGTTCATCGCTGATAGTCCCGCTGTGCCTGAACCGCGTAGGAGATTGATGATCACTGTTTCGGCCTGGTCGTCTTGGGTGTGGCCGGTCATCACTTTGTCTGGCAGCACTGAGTACCGCGCTTGGCGGGCTCGCGCTTCAAGGTTCGGGCCGTGGCCGACATCTACTCGCACGGAGGTCACTTTGATTCCCAATTGTGAAGCGACCTCGTTGATCACTACGACATCACGGTGAGATTCTGGTCGGAGCCCGTGATCAACATGAATCACTTCCGATAAGCAACGGTGCTTATGAGCAAGGAGCATTAGAGCCATCGAATCAGCACCACCAGACACGGCAGCAGGCGTTGGATCTAGGGGAAAATTACAACGCGCGATTAACTTCGCCGCTTGTTGGCTGTTGACTAGAGCGTGGGCGAGATCACCCACCAACGGCTACTTTCGGCGCTGGCGACGGTTTGGGTACTTCATCGCTGTCACCTTGGAAAGGTAGCCAGCCCCAACGCTGAGTACTGCTCCAAGTGCTGCGAACAGGAGAACAACGCCGATCCACCAGTGCCAGATGTTTGCTGCGATCATGATCCCGAGGTTAGTTCCGGATCATCGTCTTCGGCTAATACATCACCAAAGCATTCGAAGATTTTGATCCTCAGCGATTCGGGAATGGTGTCGTCCCGAACAGATTTAGCCACGACCGTCTTGAGCTCAGCGTAAAAGTCGAACGCCTGAAGGCAATCCGTGCATTCACCCAGGTGGCTCTCGATATCTGCACGGGCAGCATCGGAAAGCTGGTCGTCAAAGAAGCGCCATATTTCCGCAAGTGTCTCGTTGCAATCAGCCATCAGGGTGTCTCCAAGTTGTCCGATGACTCACGGACGATTCCGCGAGCCTTCGCATGGTCATACAACGCCAATTGGAGCCGAGTTCTTCCCCGATGGAGCCGTGACATGACCGTTCCCATCTTTATATCCAGCATTTCGGCGATTTCCTTGTAGGAAAAGCCCTGAACATCGGCCAAAAGGACCGGAACGCGGTACTCCTCGGGCAATTCGTCGAGGGCGTCGCGCACTGCGTCCTCCGGGAAAAGAGCCAGCATCTCGCTCTCGGCGCTATCGGCAACTGCATCGGTGTCAAACCAACGAAGCCGTCGATAGAGGAACAAGTCTTCGATCTCGCCGTACTCTTCTTCTTTAACCTGGCGTTGTTTCTTGCGATACATATTTATGTACGCATTAGTCATGATGCGGAACAGCCAAGCACGCAGGTTCGTGCCTTCCTCGAAGCCAGCAAAAGCTCGGTATGCGCGAAGGTAGGTTTCCTGCACGAGGTCCTCAGCATCTTGTGCATTGTGGGTCATTCGCAACGCCGTCGAGTACAACTGCGGCGCATATTGCATGGCTTCACGCGCGAATGCGTTTTGATCAGCCACTGGTCGGCTCATCCTGCAGTTTGGTTACTGCCACATCGATGCCGGCAACAAGTTTTTCGAGAGCGCGGGCGATTGCATCAGCCTCGTCTGGAGTCCATTGATCAATCAGATCACCAAAAAATTTGAGTCGCACATTCATGATGGCTTCGTAACGTTCGCGCCCTGAATCAGTGGCATTAACCAAGACAACACGGCGGTCTTGTTCGGATGGTATGCGCTCTGCCAAACCGGACTGCACCAAGCGTCTTATCGCCCGTGTCGCGGTAGATGGTTCGACATGCAGGGCTTCGGCTAGATCAGACATGCGCCACTGCTCGCGCTTAACGAGAAGGTCAAGTGTGTCCATTTGTCCGGGGTCGAGTGCATCGACTCCCGTTCCGAACAACTGGTCGCGCAATACATTGATGGCGGTGCCTCGTCGCAACTGTCGCCAAGCGAGCCCAATTCTTTCAACAACGATCGGGTCAGCGGAATCGGTGGTGTTGACCGGGGGTGCCATCGCTTCGAGGCTAGTCGTGCCCCTATATGGGTTTTCCGTCGGGGGGCTACTCACTTTGGCCAACGTGGCGACGTGAGTGCTGAAGGTTTCCGCCAAGTGGAACGGTGAGCCCGAAATGGGAAAGGATGGGTGCCTCGACTAGTTGATGGGGGTCAAAGTGTCGTATACCCAGGTGCATCCGTTGCCGAATCTTTCACCCGAAACTGAGTTTTTCTGGAAGTCGGGTGAGGATGGGAAGCTGCGCTTCCAGAAAGACAACGCATGTGGCGCTTTGATCCATCCGCCTCAGCCCGTGTGCCCTTACTGCCGATCATCAGATCTCACGATCGCCGAGGTCTCGGGGAGTGCCACGTTGGTGGCTTTCACGGTCAACGTGCAGCAGTGGTTGCCCACCATGGCCCCTCCTTATGTAGTTGCGGTTGTAACCATCGACGAAGACCCCCGGGTGCGACTCACAACCAACATCGTCAACTGCGAACTACAGGATGTGAAGATCGGCCAAAAAGTGAACGTTGTCTTTCATCATCAAGATGACGTTTGGTTGCCGCTGTTTGAACCATCTGGCATCAAAGAACTCGGAGCCATCCCCGAGCTCGACAAGTCCATATATAAGGCACGACCCATGGCATCGGCCGCAAAGTTCGAAGACAAGGTCGTGCTGTCGGGCATCGGCCAATCCGAAGTTGGTCGGCGCATCATGGGGAACCCGCTGTTGCTAACCGTTGATGCATGTATGAAGGCAATTGAGGATGCAGGATTGAAGCCCGAAGACATCGACGGTCTCGCTACTTATCCCGGCGGGATGATGGCCGGCAGTGGTATGAGTGAAGGCGGTATCACCGCAGTTGAGAATGTTTTGCGGTTGCGCCCCACTTGGCACAGCGGAAGTTCAGAAACGCCAGGACAAGGCGGCGCGATCATCAACGCAATGCTCGCTGTAGCTTCGGGGCTCTGCAAGCACGTTCTTTGTTTCCGCACGGTGTGGGAGGCGCGTCACGCTGAGTTAATGAAGCAGGGATACGGACGCCCGTCCATGGGTCGCGTTGACGGCGATATGCAGTGGCGCATTCCTTTCGGCGCATCTTCTGCATCTAACTGGATTGCAATGGCAGCCACTCAGTACATGCACAAATACGGTGCTACACGCGAGACCCTTGGCTGGATTGCTCTCAATGCTCGAAAGAACGCGATGATCAATCCGCAGGCGATTTACCGCGATCCACTCACGATGGATGATTACTTGAACGCTCGTATGATCACAACACCGTTCGGTCTTTACGATTGCGATGTTCCTTGTGATGGCGCAGTTGCAGTGATCGTCTCGGCTGTCGACACGGTGGGGGACTTAAAGTGCAAACCCATCCGCGTGGAGGCCGTTGGCACACAAATAACTGAAGTTGTGTCTTGGGATCAGGGCGTGCTCGATCATGAGCCAATGCTCGCCGGCCCAGCCGCACATTTATGGACCCGCACAGAACTGAAGCAAAAAGACATTGATGTGGCGTTGCTTTATGACGGTTTTTCGTTTAACTGCCTCTCATGGCTTGAAGCACTTGGCTTTTGTGGCCACGGCGAAGCCAAGGATTTTCTCGAAGGCGGACACAACATCGCTCGCGATGGCTTGCTGCCGTTGAATCCGCATGGTGGTCAGATTTCGGCGGGTCGCACGCACGGCTTCGGGTTTGTCCGTGAAGCGGTGATCCAATTGCGCGGCGATGGCGGTGAGCGTCAAATCAAAGATGCGAAGACCGCAGTAATCTCTACCGGCGGCGGCGTGCCGTCAAGCACGATGATCTTGCGGAAGGATTGAAATGACCAAGGAACAAAAGCGCGGCAAACGCATTGCGATGTCACCAGATGAACTCAATGCGTATCTTCTTTCTGAACGCACTTGTCGTGTTGCAACTGTTTCCCATGACGGACCACACGTAACACCGCTCTGGTTCGTGTGGGATGGCACCTCAATTTGGTTGACATCGATTGTGAACAGCCAGCGGTGGACTGACTTGATGCGTGATCCACGTGTTGCCATCGTTCTCGATGGTGGCGTCGACTTTTTGGAATTACATGGTGTTGAAATTCAAGGACGCGTGGAAGTAGTGGGTGAGGTTCCTCGTACTGGCGAACCAAACCCCGAACTTGAAGTGCCCGAGCAGTTGTTTGCACGCAAGTACACAGGCTCTGACACGATGCATCACGATGGTCGTCATGCTTGGCTCAAAGTTGTGACTGAGAAAGCATCAAGTTGGGATTTCCGCAAGATCGGCAAGAGCTGAAGTCATTTACTTCACTTGATTGACGGTGAGGATGATTGAAGGAATTGCGGGTCGATCTGGGCTCACACGACTCGGTGCATAAATAAGAGCTGTATTTTCGCTATCCGATGACCACATCAGTTGGTAGTAATCGCACGTGCCAGTACAGGTAACCGGGGCAAAAAAGTTCCAAGCTGCTACTAATCGTGAACCATTTGAGAACAATGACAAGTCAGTTGCGCTATCAGGGACATCGACACCGTTCTTCCTTAACCAAATGGTTATGACATTTTCGTTTCCGCCTTGGCTGCGAGAAATCTGCGCCGAAAACGCGATGTTGTAAACCCCTTCATTTGCAAACGTGATCTGCGACCCTCCTGTCATCGTGATCCCACGATTGTTCGTGGCGTCTGAAGAGTTGAACAGCATGGGGTAGTCCACATCTGCGAGGTACCCACCAGGACCATCATCGCCCTGCGTAGTGGTATCCCAGAATGATGCTGAGTCACCGAAACCACTTGTTCCCGCTGGCCCTTGAAGTCCTTGTTCACCTTGTGTGCCTGGTTCACCCTGCTCACCCTGCGGACCTGGTTCACCCTGCTCACCCTGCGGACCTGGTTCACCTTGCAAACCTGGATCGCCACTAATCCCTGCCGGACCGATGAGCGAATCAAGAAAGTCTTGCATTGTGCCTGAGTGTCCAAGCAGACGCCAGAGCTCGTAGGCACTTAAACCGTCTAGCCCATCTTCGCCAGTAGTTCCCTTGGGGCCGCGCAAGGATCGAATGAAGTCACTAGATGTTCCTGTATTTCCGATTGCTAACCAGATGTCATAAGCACTGAGCCCGATTAGTCCGTTTGCACCATTGATGCCACTAAGCCCATTCTCTCCAGCAGTTCCTCTAGGACCACGCAACGATTTGATGAAGTCTGTCTCGGTCCCGGTATTGCCGAGCAGCAGCCAGGTCTCGAAAGCGCTATCGCCATTCGAGCCCTTTGGTCCAATGAGCGAGTTGATGAACTCTTGTTCGCTACCTGTGTTGCCTAGTGCCAACCAAACTTCGTATGCACTTTCACCACAGGCATCAGTCTCAGTTGCTTCCCCATTAGTGCAGTAGTACTTCGTGGTTTCATCGGTGCAAGATCGAACGAACAAAACGAAAAGTGCAATCACGATTACGGCGACAATCGGCACACCGTATCGAGCCTCTACATGTGGTCTATTTGGCACAAGCGTTCTCATCCCTAAATACGGAGGCGCTGCCGTGGTGACGCAACTGTGGCAACGATGGACAAGGGACGCTAACCGCGCCATATTCTCGTCATGGCGAAACTGGCTAAACCGAGATTTCTGTACTTTCCTTTGATGAAAAGGCTCAACCGCGTAATCGGTAGGGTTGTACCCATATCCAAATGAAGGTTGCCTCTTAATCGGGCTTCCCGAATCAGACAGTGGGGGCACACATGCGCGTGCGCAATGTAGCAATCTCAACCACGATCACAGCGTTGCTCTGTTTATGCCTTGCTAATCCAGCTCGCGCATTGGTGAGTGACTCACCAGTCGAAAACGGGAACTACGTTTGTTCCACCGCCGGAACTTTCACAGTGCTCAATGGCGAGGTCACCGATAGCAGTGGTTGTGAAGGTGCTGTGGTCATTCCTTACGGCATCACCTCCATCAATACGGAGGCCTTCCAAAATGCAACAGGTCTGACAGCTGTCACAGTTCCAATGAGTGTCCTGGCTATCGGGGATGGAGCATTCCAAGGCTCTTCGCTTTCCAGCATTGCGTTTTTGGGCAGCGTCCCCGATGTCATTGGCGCCAATGCGTTTGATGACATTGGTACACAACCAAAGGTCTACGTGTCAGATACCAATTCTGATTTCGGAGTTGGCGGTGGTACGTGGAATGGATTCGAAGTTGTTGAAGTTGGCGGTACCTATCCCTGTGTGACCGCCGGTGCAGTAACGGGATCTGGAACATTCACAGTCGTCGATCTCGTCGTTACTGGAAGTAATACTTGTGTTGGCCGGGCTCCAATCCCTTTCGGCGTTGATTCAATTGCCGATAATGCATTCTTTAGATCCGGCATCACCGCGGTAACGCTCCCCGAAAGCTTGACAACAATTGGCTCGACTGCATTCGCGCGGTCCTCATTGCGCCAAGTGTCAATTCCCGGAAGCGTGTCGCTAATTGATGATGGTGCATTCCGTCTAGCCAGCTCGTTGTCGAGTGCAACGTTCACTCCTAATTCTGCACTTACGACGATTGGTGCACTCGCTTTCGAAGGTACGGGGCTGACTTCGATTTCAATTCCTAATTCGGTATCGGAGATCGGATCGGGCGCATTTCAGAATGCATCAAGCCTCGAGAGCGTCGCTTTCACCGAATTCTCCGTCCTAACGGAGATCAGTGATCACACTTTTCGCGGTACAGAGATTACTTCGATACATATTCCTCAGACGGTTGTATCCATCGGGAAACACGCTTTCTTTAATGTCTCGTCTCTTGAAACGGTGACCTTTGACGGTGTTCCAACGATCACATCGATCGGTGCACGTGCATTTCAGGGGACATCTGTAGCTGAGGTCACAATTCCGGCGAGTGTTACTTCCATTGGCGTTGGCGCGTTCGCCCTAGTTCCCGACCTGACAGAAGTGGCGTTTGCAGAGTCTTCATTGATCACCACCATTGGCGCCAACGCTTTTCAGGGCACCGGACTCACAACCATCGCAATTCCTGCGAGTGTTTCAACTCTTGGTAACTCAGCTTTCCTAAATGCTGCGGATCTCGCAACGGTGACAATTGCTGACGGCTCTGGCCTCGGGAGAATCAACAACGGCGTCTTTCAGGGCACAAATCTCAGTTCATTCCGCATACCTCCAACGGTTGCCACAATTGGTGCTTTTGCATTCCAAGGCACTGCCCTTGAAGAAATTGAAATTCCCGCTGGCGTTACGGCAATCGGTATTGGTTCTTTTAGAAACATCAGCGCATTGTCAAGGGTCGCTTTTGTAGAGACACCAGCCCTGCAATCCATTGGCACATCCGCATTTCAAAACAGCGGCCTTGTGTCAATGCGCATTCCAGCATCTGTCACTTCAATTGGATCCAACGCCTTTAGTGGGTCTTCTGCTCTCACGTCGGTGATGTTCAATGGCGATGCAACTCAATATGTAGGTACAAATGCATTCTCCAGCATGGGTGATGATCCATCTGCATATGTCACCGAAACCGCATCTGGTTTCGGAGACGCAGGAGATCTTTGGAACGGATTAACGGTCGGCGTTATCGGCGGTACATACGCGTGTGTTGACGACGAACGCACTTCCACGACTGGATCGGG
>JAFMEI010000069.1 GCA_017856815.1 Ilumatobacteraceae bacterium | reverse complement strand
TTGATTGCCGGGAAGAGGAGTTCACCCTTTTCAGCCATCTTGTAAAGACGCTTCACTCCAGTCGTGGTCTCTTCTGTGACGCCACGAATGCCGGCTGCCATGCGGGTCCACTTTGTTGGGTCCGCCTTGAGCGATCGCTGCAAAAGACCAAGCACGATTGCCAACTCTGCATTGGTTGCGCTTGTTGGATCGGGAACTGCACCCGCTTTTTCGTATTCAACACCCTTGTGCACGAGCAAAGTGGCATCACCACCGTCGTCCAAGATCATGTTCGGGCCGTCACCATCGGGCCAGGTCATCATCTGGTCAGTGCACCACCAATACTCCTCAAGTGTCTCGCCTTTCCAAGCAAACACTGGGACACCTTGTGGATTCTCCTGGGTTCCATTTGGCCCCACGACTACCGCGGCAGCGGCGTGATCCTGGGTTGAAAAAATATTGCACGACGCCCAGCGCACTTCTGCACCGAGCTCTACAAGGGTTTCAATAAGGACCGCTGTCTGAATGGTCATGTGAAGCGAACCAGAGATACGTGCGCCCTTCAGTGGCTTCAGGGGGCCGTATTCCTTACGCAATGCTCGCAAACCTGGCATTTCGTGTTCAGCAAGATGAATTTCCTTGCGCCCAAACGGTGCGAGTCCGAGGTCGGCCACGCGATAGTCGCGACGTTCGCCAATAGAAGATGCCATTTCAGTGCCTTTCAGAGTCCCTTGACGCTAGCCGAATGTCGGTTTGATGCCTTGACTATTCACCTTGTTCTGCACACGCGTGTTCTCGGCATCGTCCAGATTCATCGCCTCGTCGATCAGCATCACCGGAATGTCGTCCTTCACGCAGTAGCAACGCTTGAGCCGCGGGTTATAAAGACAGTTCTCGTCTTCGATGTAATAGAGCGGACCCTTGTCCTGTGGGTCAGCCAGTATCGCGAGCAATTTCGGATCAAGAGCCATAAGCGAAGGCTAGCCGCCGGTGATTAGCGACAGCAGACGCGACACATGCATATCGCACGAACTTCTGTCGGCTGCTTCAAGATTCAGGCGTAGTAGCGGCTCTGTGTTGGAGGGCCGCAGGTTGAACCACCATTCACCACAGTCAACAGTGAGACCGTCAAGCCGGTCTTGTGGAAATTCCGCAAACTCCTCGGCCACGAGTTCGATGACTGCTAACGGGTCATTGACACTTGTATTGATCTCACCACTTGCGGCATAACGGTCATACGGTTTACGCAACTCCGACAACGGTTTACCTGACCGCGAAATTTCCGCAAGGACAATCATCGATGCGATGAGTCCACTATCGGCACGGAAATTATCAAGGAAGTAGTAGTGCGCGGAGTGCTCGCCACCGAACACTGCGCCCGTATCTGCCATCACTTGCTTGATGTAAGAGTGCCCAACCTTGGTGCGCACAGGCACTCCACCGTTTTCGCGTATGACCTCAGAAACTGCGCGGGAACAAATGAGATTATGGAGAATTGTTGCTCCCGGATTTTCGCGCAAGACTGCGGCAGCAAGAATCGCCGTTGTAGTGCTGCCAGAGAGACCCTCGCCTTTTTCATCGACAACAAAAACTCGGTCAGCATCACCGTCAAAGGCCAGTCCGACATCGAACCCGCCAGCCACCACACGTGCACGTAAATCTCTTTGGTTCTCGGGTTGAATTGGATCGGCAGGATGGTTCGGGAATGTTCCATCCAGTTCGGGATACATAACCTCAAGCTCAACGCCTGGTATCAAGCGGAATACTTCTGGGACTACTAGGCCACCCATTCCGTTTGCAGTATCCGCAACAACACGCATCGTTCCAAGATCTGCACCACCGAGGAACGACACAACGTGGTTTGCAAACTCCTCGATCATGTCTCGCGATTCGAGTGTTCCCTCACGCTCACTCGCCCTCGGCGGTTGCCCCGCGAGCACCTTTGCGGCAATCGCTTTAATTTCAGCCAGACCCGTATCGGCTCCGATTGGCTTTGCCCCAGCAAGGCACATCTTGATGCCGTTGTACTCCCCTGGGTTGTGCGACGCAGTGAACATTGCACCCGGTGCATTCAATGTGCCGGCAGCAAAGTAAAGAAGATCCGTACTGGCAAGACCAAGGTCAATGACATTCACACCTTGGCGGCGAACCCCGTCGGCAAAAGCACGACACAAGAGATCGCCTGAAGTTCGCATGTCGCGGGCGATAAGAACTGTTTCTGAATCGGTGAACTTGGCAAATGCGATTCCAAGCGCATTCGCAATCTGAACATTGAACTGCGAAGGAACGAGACCGCGGATGTCGTAAGCCTTCACGATGGCATCTAGCGCCTCCACATTTGAGTTTTCAGTCAGGTTGGCGGCACCAGAGCTCGGACCATAAAGCCCCACCCCGTAATGGATTCGGCTTCCACGACGCCACCACCAAATCAAAATGCCAATCCCAGCGAGTGTCATCAGAATTCCGAGATACTCAATTCCCGATGTTCCATATGTCAGCACAACCTGTGATTCGGTCGGCACAACCACCATGTAGTTCGGAGCCGCACGGTAAACCGCATCCGCTCCCTTCACTTCCCAATTTGGGAAGTAGCTAACACGAATCAGCACCGGCTCGCCTACTCGGTCCACGCGGAATCGGATTGAGTCCTGGTCAATGTCCACATTTGACACCGCAACTGGATCAATGGTGCGTTGCTCCACTTCTGTTGCTGGCACAACTACATCGACTTGATGACCCGACCTACCAGCAACGCCGACAACGCGTGATGTATCAACCTTGACGTCGATGCGCTGCCACGAATCTGGTCCATCAGCAACTGGCATTACCGGCCATTCATCACCATTTTGGAAATAACTGGTACCAAGTTCCAGCCACCGCTCGCGCGAATCACCCGATCGCTCATTAACCACCGCTGGCTCAACCGTCAATGGACTAATGATCTCCGAATCTTGAACTTCGTAGATTACCCATGGCCCCGACTCGGCGATCTTGGTGATCCCTTGGGCGGTGCTAGCAGCCTGCTTACCTTCGTCGGTGAATGCCATGTAGTACTTGATGCCCATCGCCCGCATGTAAGGAACCCCGATATCCATGTCGAGGTTTTCATATCGCAATTCACGTACCGGGTTACTCGATTGTTTAGACATCGCAGCGGCTGTAATGAAGTGGTACGGAGTTGATCCGGCCGACTCAAAGAACAATCCCTCCATCGATCCGATGCAGCCATCGGTCCAATGTGGCAACAACATCATGGACATCGTCGTTCCGTATTTATTGAGCCCGTTGTTGTTCTCCCACAGAGCTCGACCACAGCCAAATTCAGGATTTTTTCCGATTTGATCCATCGTGTCAATAACCGCTCGGTACTCGGCGTAAGAGTCTTTGCCTTCGTAACCTTCGAAATTCCAACGAGCCCAACCATCGACGAATCCATCAGAGGCAGGCACCTTGATACCAAGCCACGAGTATTTGAGTTCGCCGTCAGCTGACACGAGTTTCCCCCCAGGAAGTTCCTGGAATCGAAATCCAAAAACCACGAATGTTCCCAGGCTCGCGATTATTAAACAGGTGTTAGCAACTGCTCCCGTCACGCTAGGAATGTTCACCTTGCGAACTGCACTGACAACGAGGCGCGCTACTTCTACTAATCCCGCCATCATCAGCATGTACCGCAGCAGGAAGATGAACGGGAGGAGCCGCGGATTCCACAGCATTCCAAGTAGTGGCAATGGTTGTTGGGCCAGAAAAACTCCAGCGCTGATCATCAATGCAAATATGCCTAGCCAAGCGATGATCGTTTGGCGGCGAACCACCGCGGCACCAAATCCAATCACAGCCAAAACCATGATTAGCCAGTCGAATTGGACAGGTAACGGGAAGAACATCTTCCAGAAGGAATCGTTAAAGCCACTGGGTTTGGGTTCGTACTTCATGTCGGTCATGAATTCATGCCCCGACAGGAACGGAAATACCCAGAATCCAGCCAGCAATATCGCAACACCGATTGTGGTCAGTGAATATCGGATTCTTTGCCGCTCGAAATACATCAGCGCCATCAGCGCTACCCCACCGAACACAAACAGCAAAACGATGCCGTGAGAAAGTGCCGACATCGCGATCAAAAAAGCGGCCAAGCCTCGGTGTCGACCCGTTTCCATGCCGCGTGCGAATACTCCAAATCCAATGATCGCAAATGACAGCGCGATCGAAAATGAAAATTCACCCGCCATTGTCGATGCGATATTGCCGCCGTAAATCGTGAATGACTCATCAAGCAGAAAAATCGTTGCGGCAATGGCCATCAATTCAGGCATCGGGAATGCGAGCCGAGCTAGGCGACCAAACCCCCACGCACAAAATGGCAGCGAGATGATTCCTGCAATCGCTACGAGCTTGAATGCAATCCCATATGGCAACACGATGTTGAGAAACACGATGAACAGTGCCGGTACCACCATGTAGAACTGGTAAATCGGAAACCCTCCGTACCAATCCATCGACCAACCAGTGAGTCGAAAGTTCGGTAGAAGATGGTCTCTCAGATAGGCAGGCCCCCAAACATGGGCCCCCATGTCTCCACCGGTGGGCGTGTTGTTGCGCAAGATCAAACTTGGGTGCAACAACGAAATCAGGAAAAGTGTGATCGCACCGAGTACGAACACGGTCAGGAACCGCTTGACCGCTTCTGCACGCATACGCCTTCTATTCTCGCAGTCAGTGGGGCTCAGCTGGTCGCAATCAAGAGCAATCCTGTTGCGTTAAAGGCAACATGTGCATATATAGAGGAGCCAATGGTGCCTGTCTTGAGCGTCAAATAGCCGAGCACCAAAGCAAAACAGAACAGGCCTGGAAACTCGACAATCTGCAAATGGACAGCGGCAAACCAAATAGCCGTGGCAATTAGAGCTTGAATCTGACCAATCTGAGCGGTAATCGAGCGCTGGATAAATCCTCGGTACATGAGTTCTTCAACAAGTGGCGCACCGACAGCGACCACGAAAATCAGGACAATTATCCATCCACCATTTGCCGTGTCATAGAGGTCTCTCGCGCGTTGTTCAACCTTCTCGGTCGAAAATGAATCGGGCCAAATCTTGGTAAAGGGCCACGTGACCAGCGGTACAAGCAGTAACTGGCAAGCCGCACCGATGGGAAGCCCGACTAGATCGCGACGAGAAAAACTCAAAGCAAAGTCCCGCACGAACTGACCGCTTCCGTATTTGTTTGAGATCAGACTCAGGGCCACCAGCATCGGCAGCCAGAGCGCCAGTGATGTCAGCGCGATTGACCAAAACGGTTGGTCAGCGATTTCAACGTCTCCGTACCCAACAAGACCCAACAAAACGACGGAAATGATTGCAGCCGCAAAATAAGACGCGATCCAGGTGAATACGACAATGCGGGTCGGAAGGGCGATGCCGCCACGCGTATTCACGGGCTCAGCCCGCGAGTCGGCCATAGGTCAGAGCCGTGAGCGGACGACGCCGATCCTCGAGGCGCCAGCCTGTCGGAGGCGTGATTCGACTCGCATGACGGTCGCACAAGTCATAGGCATGAGGCTCACGTGAGCCCGACAATTGGTCCAGCCACACCAGCGAAGATGCGTACTGAAAGGTCAATGTGACGGTTGCGTTCTCTGTGCAACCAGTACGCGAGCAGTGACGAGCCATATGAAAACGGTACTTATTCCGGCATTGTCTAATGCGGATTTGATACACCTAGCATTAGGGCTATGAGCGAATTGCCGCCTCCCCCGCCGCCGCCTAGGCAAAGCCCGATGAACAATGGTCGTCGCCGACCCGATTTTCGTCGTGGACGCCAAGACCCAGCCGACCCAAACAAGAAGCCAATGCCCAAATGGGTGGTTTGGCTAGCCATCGGGCTTTTGGCGCTGGCGCTCGTCGGGCCCCAAATTTGGCCGGCCGAAGACGCCACCAAGATCACCTACACCGAGTTCTTGTCCCAGGTTCGTTCTGACAAGGTGCGCGAGATCACCATCAACAACACTTCAAACAAAATCAGCGGTGAATTCAAAGACGGCACGAAGTTCAGCACCACTGGCAACGTTGATGGTCTCAGTGACGCAGACGAAGAACTGCTTAAGCAAAAAGGTGTTGATTACAACTACTCAACCCCGCAGCCGAACTGGTTCACGAGCCTCATTCCTCTCCTGCTCCCATTCTTTTTGATCGTTGGCTTTTTCATGTTCATGCAACGGCGCGCAATGGGCCAAGCCGGGAGCATCATGTCAATTGGTCGTTCACGCGCGAAGGCCTATCAAGCCGACAAACCATCGACCACATTCGCTGATGTCGCTGGATACGAAGGCGTGAAACAAGAAATCCGTGAGGTTGTCGACTTCTTGCGCATGCCTGAACGCTTCAAAGAAATTGGCGCACGCGTTCCCAAAGGAATTCTGCTGGTGGGTCCACCCGGCACCGGCAAAACCCTCTTCGCGCGTGCCGTGGCAGGCGAAGCAGGAGTTGGCTTCCTCTCCGTAACTGGTTCTGATTTCATGGAAATGTTCGTTGGCGTTGGTGCAAGCCGTGTGCGTGACCTGTTCCAACAAGCACGCAAACTCGGAAAAGCAATCATCTTCATCGACGAAATTGACTCAATTGGCCGCAAGCGTGGAGCGGGTCTCGGTGGAGGTCACGACGAACGCGAGCAAACTCTTAACCAGATGCTCGCTGAAATGGACGGGTTCGAAGCAACCGACGGCATCGTGATTATGGCGGCCACAAACCGTCCCGACATCCTCGACCCCGCCCTTTTGCGCCCCGGCCGATTTGATCGCCAAATCGTTGTACCTCTGCCCGAGTACGAAGAGCGTCTCGCAATCATCAAAGTGCACTCGCGTGACAAGCGCATGGGCAGCGATGTTGATCTTGAGACCATGGCGAAAGCAACACCGGGAATGTCCGGTGCGGACCTCGCAAACCTGGTTAACGAGTCTGCGCTGTTCGCAGTTCGGCGCGGCAGCAAAGAGATAGAACGCATTGACTTCGAGAACGCACGTGATCGCGTGGTCATGGGAGCGAGGCGAGAGAGTCTGGTGCTGAGCGCCGAGGAAAAGCGTGCCACCGCTTACCACGAAGGTGGACACGCCGTGCTTGCAGCGGTGCTACCCAACAGCGATCCGCTGCACAAGGTGACCATTCTCCCCCGTGGCATGGCTCTCGGCGTCACGTGGACCCTGCCCGAGGAGCGCCACACATACTCAAAGGAATTCTTCGAGGATGTGATTTGCAAAGCAATGGGTGGACGCGTTGCCGAGATGATCATCTTTGGTCACTTGAACAGTGGTGCGGCCAATGACCTTGAGCAAGCAACCGTTATTGCCCGTCGCATGGTTCGTGAATGGGGAATGAGCGAAGCAGTCGGTCCGATGGCATGGCACGGTCAGCAACAGGTTTTCTTGGGTGAAGATTTGATGACAAGTGGCCGTGAATACTCGGATGAAACCGCACAAAAGATTGACCAAGAGGTTTCTCGCATCTTGCGCGAACAAGAAGACCGTGCCCGCGTACTTCTGCTTAAGCATCGCAAAGGTCTAGACCTAGTTGCGCAAGCACTCCTCGAAGAAGAAACCATTGACGGTTTGAAAGTTGACACCTTGGTGCAACAAGGTCTCGGCGAAACAGGCGTCAGCGAATCAGCGACCGAGCTCGGGCTCAGGTGAGCTGCCGGGGTTGCGGCATTCAGCCACCGCGGCCCACAAATCAGTTGCCGTAACTGGACCACTGAACGCGGCACGTACCACACCGTTGTGATCAGCGATGATCACTCCAGGAACTGCATCTATTGAGTAACGCTGATGCAGATCACGATTGGCCGTGAACTCGACATTGACCACCGCGACCTCATCGCAAGCCAGAACTTCCGCTTTTTTCACCACCTCCGCACACGTGTGACACGACGCTGACGAAAAGACGATTACGCACCATGGTGATTCACTTCGAGGGAAATCGGCCCGATCAACCTGTGACGGTAACAAGCCGCGCGGTTGCGTTGGTGGTGCAGCAACACGTCGCCGATTACGAACCGCAGCGGTCGCCAAGGCGGCAACAACTACAGATACTGCAATGATGATCTGCAGCGTGGCACTCACTCGCCGCCCGCCGTTTGTGCAAGTGCCACTGAATATCCGATTCGGCCCGCGCCACGCGATGAGACGTACTCAACAATCACGCTGGCACCCGCCGACACTCGTACCGGTCCAGTTGGTGCCGGATCTGGGATTGTGACGATGACACACGCACCAGGAGCGAGTGCGATCGCCTCAAGACCTGTGATTGCCACTTCCCCAGCGGGGCCAAAACTTGTAACAGCGAATTGTGTTCGGGTGCCGGTCACGTTCACGATGGCAATTCGCTCGCCTGGCTGCACCTCTGCAATGTCCCATTGCTGTGACAACGATGCCTGCGGCAGCGGCGAAGAAACTGTGGTCGCTATTTGACCATTGACAGCGATCACATTGATGACGCGTTCGACAACAATTTCTCCGGTACCGAGTGTCACTACAGATATTCCGTGATTACCAGGGGGCAGACCCAGCACACCGTTCATGTCGATCACAGCGGAGCGCCCCGCGTTTACCTCGATTGTGAACGGCTGAACTATCGCAGACTTCGGTTTGAAGCCCGTCACGGCAACCTCCACTGACACTGGCTTCTCCCCTGGGTTGTAGACCACTAGTTGTTCTGCAGTATTTGCAGATGTGTCACCGAATGCGAACCACCAGTCACCAGATGTTCGGGTTGCGCCCAGTGAAACGGTCAGTCCTTGACGGCCCGAACCGCGATACCGCTGAACTCGGCCAGCAATGATCCTGCCGGTTGACGCTTCAATTGCAAACGAAACCACTTGCTCATTGCGAGCACCGATGCTTGCAACATCCAATACGCGAACTGACTTCGGTGGAATTACAAAGCCTTGATATTCATTCGGACGTTGACGCCCAGCCACAGTTGAGTATGAAAGATCAATAATCGCCGCATCTGCATACGGATTAGTCAATACCAACAACTCATTGCTGTCCGAGGCCGTGAAGCCATCCGCGAAATACCAACTAGTTGCAGTGCGATCAGTGCAAAGCGTGCGGATATTTCCAGCTTCAGACTCGGAGTGCTGCTCGACGATTGCACCAGGTACATCCAATTCAACGATTGCTGATGCCACACGATCTACGTTCTCTGCGATCACATCGGTTGACGTATGTGGCTCAACGGTGACCGTTTTGGTTTGGCGACCAGATGGGCCAAGCCAAGTGATACGCGCTTCAGATGCGATGTCTGCAGTATTGGCAATCGTTATGAATCCACCATCAGCGAGATCACCAGCCGGGATCCCTGGACAAAAGCGGGTGTTGCCCACAGCCACAGCCCCGCTGCCCGCCTCTTGCTCCGTCGGCCGAGAACTTGATTCCTCAGAAACGGCATAGACAAATCCCGCCACACCAACCACCAGTGGAATTACCGCGAAAGCACGCAAACGAAAACTCATTGGCTATCCCCCGCGACAAATTGGACAACAAGTGAATCATCATGGATTTGTCCACGATCACGCGAGCGTCGGCGTAAGCGTCCAAGGTTGGCAATGTGCAAGAAGCAGGCGCCCCAAAGAATCATCTGCGCCAATTCAAGACCGCGTCGCCAAGTTGGTGTTTCATAACGCAGGGTCGCCCCACCCGCTTCTTGCACCTCGAAAGCCGAAGTAGATCCAAACGCAATTTCTGGAGGAACAGTTTCTCCATTCACCCGTAGACGCCAATTGGAATCAGGTGTGATGGCGAAATGAACGGTGCCCGCGTCGACCTCGTCACGACTACGTGTGAACTGCGAGTACCCGCGCATTAGCGGACGACCAGAGCTACGTGCATCACCGAACTCAGTTCCTTCAAGTGCGGTGTCGCCCGCGCCACTGGACGCACTCAGAGCCGGCTCTGCAAGCTGAGACATGACTGGGAGCCACGCTGAATT
>JAFMEI010000068.1 GCA_017856815.1 Ilumatobacteraceae bacterium | reverse complement strand
TTGGTGTCGCCACCGATTCTTCTCGTGGAGCTGAGGGGAATTGAACCCCTGACCTCTTGCATGCCATGCAAGCGCTCTGCCAACTGAGCTACAGCCCCGTCATTGGGACTCGCTAACGATACCAATTGGCCGCCGTGAGCGACCAACCCCGATCAAGCGCGCCAATCCACCTTTGGGACATCGGAATACAGGCGTTCGATTTCATAGAAACGGCGGGTGTCTTCGGAAAACACGTGAACAACTACATCGCCGTAATCGAGCAACACCCACTGCCCCTCGCTGATCCCCTCGGTGCGGCCCGGTGGGCGACCAAGCTTTTCTTTCACTTGCTTTTCAACTTCATCGGCAATGGTGCGCACTTGGCGTGTGTTGCCAGCGCTCGCCACTACGAAAAAGCCGGTGATTGAAAGCACATTGCCGACATCTAAAACGATCACATCGGTGCCGAGTTTTTCATCCGCCGCTGTCGCTGCAAATTTGGCGAGGTCCAGCGATTCAGCGTCTTGGTTATTCATCAAATTCTCATCCCGGTGTGGTTGTAGTTGTGGTCGTTGTGCCACCGATTTTTTCGCCGAACTTGGTCGGGTCATTCGTGAAATCAACGAAGTTCTGTCCGAGAGTGATGCGCACATCAATTCCACGTACGCGATCTTCTTCAGAAAGTTTCAGACTCAATGGGCCGAGCACTGGGCTGAAACCATTGATGTCACGTTTGATAATTGAATCGCTATACAAAACCGAAGTTGCCACTTTGGCAGGGCCAGGTATCTCGCGTACCAGCAACACGCTTCCGCCCCAGAACGTGATCACGGCAACTGCATTCTTAACTACCTGTGGATCAACAAACGGCGTGCTGATCTCAAATGTGAGACCGGGACTCGCGGTAGTTGCGGCACTCGGTAGCGCACTTGCAATCACCGTGATGATCTCAGCAGGGTCGAGCTCATACAGGTCGAGTGCCTTTGGATTACGGAGAGGTTCACCAATGAAAGTCGCGTCGAACTGATAAACCTGCAGGGGCCCAGCAACCATGCGATTGAAAAAACCTTTAAATGAAGTTGGGGCACCATCCGCATCAAGTGGTTCAAGTTCTTCGTCAGGTTCCATGCCATCACCAACCGCAGTTGCCACCGCAGTCCACATCGCAATTGACCGCTCAAAGCGCACTTGCTCGGGCTGATCCGCGCGCACCGCGCTAAGTAATAGCGCCAGCTGTTCAGCGTTCACTTCGCTCTCTCCAGCGGGCACAACAACGCTTTCATTGCCTAGCACTGTCTCAGTAACCGGCCGATTTAGGGAGACGTTGCCGGGCGCAAATGGTTCCAACAGTGAAGCGAGTTTCTCGGGATCCATTGCAGCTGCGACCGAGAAAGTGACATCGAGTAGGCCTTCAATTTCGGACTTGAAACCTTTGAGACCTTTTGCCGCGAACACATCCCCGATGCGGCGGGCTTCTTCACCTTCACCTACATCGGCAAGCGCACCAACTGGAACCGAAATCACTGTGCCACCAACTCCACCAGGCGCAAGCGCAAGCACATTGGCGCTAGCGAGGTTGCCGTCGGAATCGGTGATCGCCAACAACGCTCCGGGCGTGGCAGGGATGGTCATGACATCGGATGTATCGATCTCATTGCCGCCTTTGGCGTTCAGTAACGCATACGAACCAACAGCGAGGCTTGTGGGCACAGCGATTGCCCCCACGACTCCAAGTGCGACCGCAAATCGTGTCCAGCGTTTGCGCTTGTTTGCAATTGCAGTCACTTTGCTGCCGCTTCAGTAATTCCGTAAAGACCACGCTCTCGAATTTTCTCCATCACGGGAGAGGTGACGAGATAATCGAGTGGTCGCCCATCACTGAAACGGGCACGAAGGTCGGTGGAAGAAACTTCAAGACGAGGCACCTCCACTCGCACCCACGGAATTCCAGTTGGCAGCACTACTGGCGCACCAGGGCGGTCGACCACGATCACGGTCGACAATTCGAGCACTTCAGGGAATCGCTCCCAGGATGGGAATCCAGCGGCCGCATCGTCTCCAACAATGGTGAACAGTTCAGCACCTCGATAGCGCTCGGCGAGTTCAGCCAAAGTGTCGGCAGTGTATGAAGGGCCACCGCGATTGATTTCTTCATACCCCACTTCAATGCCTGGGACATTTCTCACTGCTGCCTCCACCAATGCAGCGCGATCTTCAGCCGGCGTAATCGGACGCGAGCCTTCCTTTTGCCAGGGGTTATTGGCAACCATCAACAGCACGCGATCAAGGTTGAGCGCGTGTCGCACGTTGACAGCCGTCACCAGGTGGCCAACATGCGGCGGGTCAAACGTGCCACCGAAAAGTCCGATCCGTTCTGGCACGGTTGGAAAGTCTAGGCAAAGTGCCCTTTAGGGGCCTTCCCGGGCACGTGACCAATGACGCACCTACTGCGGCTAAGTACTCCCCTTTAAGGGAATGAATTCAAAGCCGGATTGGTTGTAATAGTCACCATGAGTGATTCAATCAGCATTTACCTTCAAGAAATAGGCAAAACCCCCTTGCTGAACGCCGCAGAAGAGCGCACGCTCTCTAAGGCAATTGAGGCTGGGCGCGCAGCAGATGCGCGGATCGCTGCCGGTGAAAAATCGGTGGCGCTTCGTCGTGAGGCACGCGCCGGAGCTGAAGCCAAGGAACGCTTTATCAAAGCGAACCTTCGTCTCGTGGTGTCCATCGCGCGTCGTTACCCTCTCCCCCAGGGCATGGACCTGTTGGACCTCATTCAAGAGGGCAACCTTGGTCTCGAACACGCAGTGGACAAGTTCGACTGGCGTCGTGGTTTCAAGTTCTCCACATACGCCACTTTCTGGATCCGTCAGTCAATTGGTCGCGCACTTGACCAAAAGGCGAGCCTGATCCGCATTCCTGGTGACCGCGCGGCGAACCTTCGCTCAGCGCTTCGTCACCAAACCCCAGACAACGAGCAACTCGACGGCGAACTCGCCGAGTTACAGCGCCTCACTTCGCCGGTGTCTCTAGACAAGACCGTAAGCGATGACGGCGACACCACAATCGGCGACCTCCACCCATCTGAGATGGCATCTCCAGAAGAGAGCATCCTTGAACAGGTGGATATTGCGCTGATGCAGGAACTCCTCGGCACCCTAGACAAGCGCGCCCGTTACGCGGTTGAAGCCCGTTTTGGCTTCGTGGATGGCGAGCGCCACTCCTTCCGTGAGATCGGCGAGAAGCTTGATGTCACGGCCGAAGCGGCGCGCCGCATGGTCTCACGTGCGTTGGATCACCTAAAGATCGACGCCGAGCGCATCCTCACCGCCTAAACCGCGTTGCACCAGCCCTGTCCGAGCGGCAAGGCTTGATGAATGGCTCGTAACTGGACTCCCGACTCTTGGAAGGGATTTTCGGCTGCCCAACAGCCTGATTGGCCCGACACGGCCGACCTCGACCGCGTGTTGAAGGAGATTTCGGGCATGCCTCCACTCGTGTTCGCGGGTGAAGCACGCAAACTGCGCGCGTCACTGGGACAGGTCGCTGCAGGAAACGCATTTCTTCTCCAAGCAGGTGACTGTGCTGAAAGCTTTGATGAGTTCTCAGCGGTGAACATCCGCGAAAAGCTTCGCGTGATTCTGCAGATGGCCGTGGTGCTCACGTACAGCATGGGCGTGCCCGTGGTGAAGGTTGGGCGCATTGCAGGACAATTCGCCAAACCACGATCGTCACCGTTTGAAAAAATTGGAGCCGAAGAAATTCCGTCCTTCCGCGGTCACATCGTTAACGATTCCGCACAGAACCTTGATGCACGCCGTCCCGATCCCGCGCGTCTGCTCACCGCATACAACCAGAGTGCGAGCACGCTCAACTTGTTGCGCGCTTTCACCAAAGGTGGTTTTGCTGATCTGAGTCGCGTGCATTCATGGACCCAAGAGTTCGTTGGTTCAAGCCCTGAAGGACAACGCTATGAATCAATCGCCGCCGAGATTGAGCGGGCATTGCTATTCATGCGCGCCTGCGGCATTGATGTTGAATCAAACCCCAACCTCCACGAAGTGGACGTGTACACGAGCCATGAAGCGCTTCTGCTCGGCTACGAGCAAGCACTTACCCGTGAGGACTCCCTGACAGGCGACTGGTACGACTGTTCCGCACACATGCTGTGGATCGGTGAGCGCACTCGCGATCTGAATGGGGCTCACGTTGAATTCCTGCGTGGTGTCGGCAACCCGATTGGTTGCAAAGTTGGCCCGACTACCTCGCCTGAATACCTGCTCGAACTTTGCGCGAAGCTGAACCCAGCCCAACAGCCTGGACGCCTCACTCTCATCTCTCGAATGGGAGCCGACACTGTTGAGGATTCCCTGCGCCCACTCTTGAAAGCGGTGAAAGCCTCCGGCCACCCAGTCGTGTGGGCGTGTGACCCGATGCATGGCAACACAATCACATCAACCACTGGACGCAAGACGCGTCGTTTTGAAGATGTCTTGCGCGAGATCGCAGGATTCGTGAAGGCTCATCATGCCGAAGGCACTTGGCCAGGTGGAATCCACATCGAACTCACCGGCGAGAACGTGACCGAGTGTCTGGGTGGCGCAGATGCCCTCTCGGATACGGATCTCGACCATCGCTACGAGACCATGTGTGATCCACGCCTGAACGCCCGCCAATCCCTTGATTTGGCGTTCCGCGTTGCCGAATTGATGCGTGACTAGCGTTCAACGCTGATGCGTGCATTTGATCTGATCGGTGATTGGCCGACCCGTAATGTCGCCGTAGCGGTACTCCATGACGCTTCGATCATCGACACATTTGGTGACCTTGAATCGCGCTTTCCCATTGCCTCTGTTTCAAAGCTCTTTACCGCGTGGGCCGTTCACGTGGCTGCAGAAGAGGGTTCGGTAACCCTTGATGATGTGGTCACCGAGTCGGGCGCAACCGTGCGTCACCTTCTCGCGCATGCCGGCGGTTTTCAACTCGAAGGCGAGACAACGGTTGCTGCCCCTGCAACGAAGCGCATCTACTCAAATGCTGGTTACGAAGTTCTCGCCGAGTTTGTCGCACAGCGAACTGGCATGCCATTTGATGAATACCTAGACGATGCAGTCGTGCAAGGAATCGGCGCAACCTCAGCCGAACTCGTCGGCTCCCCCGCCAAGGACGTAATGGCGAGTGTTATGGATGTGGTGCGGCTGGCAGTGGAGATGCAACGGCCGTCCATAATCTCGCAAAGCACATTGATCGAGGCAATAACCGTGCAGTTTGCCGAACTCGAAGGGGTTGTGCCCGGATTTGGAAAATTCAACCCCTGTCCGTGGGGGCTTGGTCCGGAAATTCGCGGCGCAAAATCGCCGCATTGGACCGGGACGCGCAATAGTGCATCAACTTTTGGGCACTTTGGCGCGAGTGGCACATTCTGCTGGATTGATCCGGTGGCCAATGCGGCTTGCGTAATGCTGTCTGACTTGCCGTTTGAAAAATGGGACAAAACGCTTTGGCCATTGTTTAACGATGCCGTGCTTGATGAGATTGGCTCACGTGCCTAAGGCACATTGATCATGCCATCACAATTCGAAACCCAAGATGTACAGCGCAGCATGCTTGTGCTTTCACTAACTAGTTTTGGCACGGCTGCTGCGAACAGTGTGATCTTCGCCGCGTTGTCGGATTTGCAAGACAAATACGGATTCACCGATGCCAAGCTTGGCTTCATTGCTTCGGCTGGATTTTTCTGCGGCCTTCTCACCCAGTTGTTCATCGCACCAATCGCCGACCGCGGCAATCCAAAACGATTGATTACTTTCGGTTTGCTAATGGCGATCGCAGGATCTGTGATTTTTGCGGCTGGCGACAACATTGCACTTTTCATGCTCGGTCGCGGTGCAGTTGGGATCTCACTCGGCAGTGTGCTGCCTGCGAATCGCGCGATTGCCGCTCACCTAGCGCCAACCGGACAAGCCGAGCGCTTGGGCCGTTTGGCGAGCATGGAAATGGCGGGATTTGTGGTGGGGCCCCTCATTGGTGGATTGATGCTTGATCCATTTGGAATACCAATAACCTTTCTCACCTTTGGAGTACTGGCTCTCATCACGCTGATTGCTCTCGCGCCAACGACTTTTCCAGTGCTTCCTGCCAACGACACTTCTCGCAAGATCAGTCTTGGTTTACTGCGGATCCAACGGCTCCAGGTTGCGATCCTCGTAGGAGTGAGCCTCTATCTCCCGATCGGCATCTACGACGCGCTCTGGGATCGATACATCACCGACCGAGGCGGCAGCAACTTCATGGTCGGAATTTCGTTTGCTGGCTACAGCTTGCCGTTTGTAATTTTTGCAACTCGGGGCGGGCGGCTTTCCGACAAGTTCGGTGCGATGCGTGTGGCTCTTTTTGCAATGTTCTTCATTGCGCCCGTGACCGCGGCTTACGGTTTCATCGCACAGCCCTGGTTGATTATCGGCGTGTCACTCATCGAGGGCTCAATGCAGGCATTAGCTAATCCCGCAGCGCAATCGCTTGTTCACCGTGCCGCACCAGAGGGGCGAGCGGTGGCGGCTCAAGGGCTTAATGGTGCCACCACTTTGTTGGTCGGTGCTCTAAGTGCTTTGGTTGCGCCATCGCTCTATGGCGCGTTTGGTTCAGAGTGGACCTTTGGAATGATCGGCGTGTTCATGCTCACGCTTTTGTTGCTCGCAGCGTGGTACTCGCGAATGCTGGGGGAACCTGCTGCAAGCTCAGTCGATCGGTGATTTGAGATCTAACGCATGGCGAGCATGGCGATCCGCCATCGTCAAGAACATCTCATCCCCGCGCTCTGTGCGCTCCACGAGCATTGATGCCGCAACTGCCATCACGAGTCCGCTCCAGGCACCTTTGCGATAATCGTCCCAGCACTGCGACCACGAGTAATTGCTAACACCCCGCTCAACTAATCCTGAGTAGTAACGGCGCACGAGACTCTCCTCGCTTCTACGCCGGTCACCCACATGTAGCCCAGCGCCAATGAAATATGCGACATCGCGCGCACCAGGGCCGTGCGCAATGGTCTGCCAATCGACGACACCGACAAGTCGTCGGCGCTCGCCCGGAGAGAACAGCAAATTATCAAGACGAAAATCGCCGTGCACCACAGTCAGAGGGGAATCATCAGCGGCGAGGTAGGTGACAATTTGTGGAAACAGGACATTCCCAGCTTCAAGCACGTGAGGCTGAATTGATGCGCCATAGCGATCCTGAAATCCGGACCAAAACATCGGCAGTAGATCTTTCATCAAATTGCGATAGGCAACTGGATCGCCGACTAACCATTCGTATTGCAGAAGTTCTGGGTCACCCCAAAATGGTGCATGTAATGCGACCAGCTGATCAATCGCATCTTCAGCCTCAGACACGGTGCATCCAACCAACTGATCGCCCTGGGTAGCAGGAGCAAGATCAGCAAGGATTAGATCAAACGAGATCGTGTCAGCAGCTAAACCACAGTGATACACATTTGGCGCGGCAACCTCGAGCTTCGATGCGAGATTTTGGTAGAAGCGAACTTCCTTTTCATAGGCGCGGACCAACTTCGCCGCATTACGACTCGTCTCATCGGCAGCTGGAAGTTTCGCTACCAATGTGTCAGGTGCGGCACAAGCCGAGGAGTAAGTAATGCTCAGGCGAAACGAGTCACACATTTGGCCAGTTCCTAGTGGGCGAGATGACACGGCCACAACACTTGCACCATGCAAATCGCCCGAATCCTGAAGTACTTGTGTGAGCCACTCAGGCGTGATGGCCGTAATTGAATCCGCGATTGGAGCGGTCACGACGGAAGAATCCCCTCAACAACGGTGTCTGGGAAAAATTTGTGATGATGGGCGCCCGTGATTTCATAAACACCCGAACCTTGACGACCATCAGTAGTTGTCACGCGAACGAGGTTCTGTCCACCACGATGAAAGGGTTCGTAAGGGCGGGCGAAAGTGCCATCGGCATCGACTGTGATGGAACGACCATCAGCGAGTACGAACACACATCTTCCCGAAACGCCACGCGCAGTCTCACCGTGTTCGCCGTAGCGACCCTTCCAGTTGACATCGTGTTGGAAGTCCACGATCGGCACAGGCTCACTTCCGTCTGCTCCCGCCCAACAACCGTCTGTGTAGACGCGGGCGCCGTTGGCGAGCTCCCAGTGCCAAACTCCGAGCATCCCGTCTTCAAACTGGATCTGGAACCACAACCACAGCGGGCATCTACCGTGTTCGCGAATTCCCCAAGAATGGTCGCGCTGCCCTAGCCAACCGTCAACCTTTCGTGTCACACCATCGACTGTGTAGGAGCCGTTGTAGAACCCTGATTGCAGGATGTGGCTCTGATCCCACACCACTCCATCACTGGCGTGCATTGTGCCCCTACGCAGACCATAGGCCTGGGTACGCGCAGTGAAAGTCAGATCGATACCAATTGCGCAAACTTCGGGATCCACCCAAAGATGAACTTCCTCCCAAGGTTTGACTACTTCAATTCGCACACCCGGAACTTGCGTTGTGTGGGGATCCCCTTCGTACGGTCGCATTCGTTGGCTGAGTAACTGCACTCCGTTGACTCGCCCCATCTGCAGTGAGTCCATGAGCTCGCGCGCCGGATAGTGCGCCATCGTGAGAAACACCACATCACCTTCACCAGATGGGTCGTGGATGTCAAAGAAGTAGCTCTCGCGCCAGTGCGGGTGGGGCGTGACGACACCAGGTAGGAGTTCTGGAATTTGATGAACGAAATGCTCGTCCATCGCTGTTGGTCGTGTCATATCTGCCCCCGCGAAGACACTACCGATCTTTACTAAACAGTTTTTTATAGAGCGGGTTGCGCCGTGCCAGGTCCCTACGTGCCGCTTCTCGCTCCTCATCGCTTGCCATGCCGGCCACCTCTGCCTGCTCTCTGCTCAGTGCCGAATCAAGATCGCTTTCCAGCGACAGATCAATAAGCCTCTTACCAGTCCGTACCGCAAAGTCAGGGTTCAACGCGATTCGATCTGCGAGCCCTAATGCCCTGGTCAGCACGGCATCTTTTTCCACGACTTCGTCGACGAGTCCGATCTTGAGTGCTTCTTCAGCGTCAATGGAATCACCGGTCAGGATAAGGCGCTTGGCGACACTCGCTCCGACCACGCGGGCAAGACGCACCGTGCCACCAAGCATCGGCAATTCACCGAACTGCACCTCGGGCAGACCGAACGTGGAGGTTGCACTTGCAATTCGATAGTCGCAAGCCAGAGCAAGTTCAAGCCCGCCTCCTTGAGCTGATCCGTTTATTGCCGCAATCACAGGTTGCGGAATGCGGTCAAACTCAAAACTTCCCCCTGTGGCTACGGACTCGCCGTTCAGCGCTTCGGCAAGATCGACACCCCCGCAGAAATTACCGCCAATGCCAGTAATTACTACTGCTCGCGTTTCCTTATCCGATACCAGATCGTGCTGAACCGCCTGAAGGGAAGCGAGTAAGGCTCTATTGATCGCGTTGGCCCGTTCGGGTCGATTCAAGCTAATGAGAGTGACCGCACCACGGCGCTCCTGGATCAATACTTCGCTGCTCACTCCGCTTCGGCTTGCGCCTGATTGAGCGCGGCTATTTCTTTTTGTCGCGCCTTATTTCGGCGCTGACGGAGTGCCCACTGCGATGCCGCTACTGCGACCACCAAGGCAGCGCCATTGAAGCATTCGCGCAACCAAATTGGCGCTTGCATCTGCTGCAGTCCAGACACAGCCACCGCAAGCATGTACACCGCAATAATTGTGCCGAGCACATTGAATCGTCCTGGGCGAATCGTTGTGGCACCGAGGAATGCGCCCGCAAATGCGGGCAAAAGCATTGTGCCGCTATAACCAGGTGTTGCAGTGCCAAGACGCGATCCAGAGAGCGCACCCGCGATGCCGGCAAGCACGCCAGCGGCCACAAACGAGCCAATCACATAACGATTCGTCGCGATACCAGTTAGCTGCGACGCCCGCTCGTTACCTC
>JAFMEI010000067.1 GCA_017856815.1 Ilumatobacteraceae bacterium | reverse complement strand
ACTTTTTCGGTAATGCCACGTGACAAAGTTGGGCTTGTAGGTCGCAATGGCGCAGGCAAGACTTCGTTTTTCAAAGTCTTGGGTGGCGAAGCGGAGCCCACTGCAGGCAAGATCATTCGCAAAGGTGCCTTTGGATATCTGCCCCAAGACCCAAAAATTGAAGGGTTGTCCGATGGGCGTAAGGCGATTACCCACATTCTTTCGGGTCGCGGCATTGATGAAGACATGGAACGGCTCGAGAAATTGCGCATCGCAATGGAGGAGCGAGCTGATGAGAAATCAGTGACTCGCTATAGCAATGCGCAGGAGAAATTCGAAGCCAAAGGTGGCTACCGCGCGGACTCCGAAGCACGTTCAATTTCTGCAGGTCTTGGCTTGAAACCAGACCGTCTCGATTTGCCACTGAAGGTGCTATCTGGTGGTGAGCGCCGCCGCGTCGAATTGTCCCGCATTTTGTTTGCTGGTAGCGATGTTTTGCTGCTTGATGAGCCGACGAATCACTTGGATATTGACGCCAAGACATGGCTTTTGAATTTTCTTCGTGATTACAAAGGTGCATTATTAGTCATTAGTCACGACCTTGAACTGCTCGATGAAGCAATTACGCGCGTAATTCATCTCGACCGACCCGAAGAAGAAGCAGTTGGTGAAGTTATTGAATATCGGGGCACCTATAGCCAATACAAAATCTCGCGAGCCGCAGATGAAGAGCGTCGTGCAAAGACAGCGATGTTGCAGTCCAAAGAAATCGACCGATTGCAGACTCTCGTTGATCGGTTCGGCGCAAAAGCCAGCAAAGCGTCAATGGCGCACAGTCTTGAAAAGCGCATTGGGCGAATCGAGTCATCACGCGTGACCGTGAATAATCGTGACCGAAAGTATCGAGTCAAATTTCCTGAACCACCGCCGTGTGGCACAACCGTGATCACCGGTAAGTCACTGACGAAGTCTTATGGAGGGCCGCCGGTTTTTGAAAACGTGGGGTTCGACCTCGGGCGTGGCGAGAGACTGTTGGTGCTGGGCTTGAATGGTGCTGGCAAAACCAGCCTGCTTCGCATTCTTGCGGGTGAGAGCCAACCCGATTCCGGCAGCTTTGAGTTTGGATATCAAGTGTGCGCGGGGTACTACGCACAAGAACACGACAACTTGGTGTCCACGATGTCGCTCATTGACCACATGCGCCGAGAGGCACCACCACAGTTGGCTTTGACCGAAACGTATCTACGTGGGCTTCTTGGAATGTTTGGTTTATCAGGCGACAAGGTGTTTCAGGAGTCTGGAACATTGTCGGGTGGTGAAAAAACCAAGCTTGCTCTTGCCATGCTCATGGTTGGCCGCAACAACTTGTTGTTGTTGGACGAACCCACGAACAACCTTGACCCACCGAGTCGCACGGCTGTTGCAGATGCCCTGAAGGACTGGCCAGGCGCAATCATCTTTGTTTCTCACGATGAAGAATTTGTATCGGAGTTGGCTCCGACAAAAGTTCTACTGATGCCTGATGGGCAGACCGACTACTACAGCGAATCGTGGCTGGAACTCGTCAGTCTTGCGTAGTTTTACTTGCTGATTTGAACTGGAGTGCCGCCGTAGGGCTTGTTGACCAGATCGAAAAAGTCGTTTCCTTTGTCATCAACGACGATGAAGGCAGGGAAGTCCTGGACTTCAATTTTCCAGATTGCTTCCATGCCGAGCTCTGCGTATTCGAGTACTTCAACCTTTGTGATGCAATCTTGGGCTAGGCGCGCAGCGGGGCCACCGATTGAGCCCAGGTAGAAGCCGCCGAACTCTTTGCAGGCGTCGGTCACTTGGCGCGATCGGTTGCCTTTTGCGAGCATCACAAATGAGCCACCGGCCGCTTGAAGATCGTGAACGTAGGAATCCATGCGACCCGCTGTGGTTGGCCCAAAAGAACCCGATGCCATACCTTCTGGGGTCTTGGCAGGGCCCGCGTAATACACGCAGTAATCCTTCATGTATTGCGGCAACCCTTGACCTGCATCAAGGCGTTCTTTCAACTTTGCATGCGCGATGTCTCGTGCAACCACCATCGGTCCCGTGAGCATGACTCGGGTCTTGACTGGGTATTTGGACAGTGTGGCGCGAATTTCACTCATGGGGCGGGTGAGATCGATCGCGACTGCCTCACCGTCTAGATCGGACTCCGTCACTTCTGGTAGGAATCGCGCCGGGTCGCGTTCTAGATCCTCAATAAAAATTCCGTCGGCTGTGATTTTGCCTAGAGCCTGACGATCCGCACTGCAAGAGACGGCAAACGAAACTGGACACGACGCACCATGGCGTGGCAGGCGCACGACTCGCACATCGTGACAGAAATACTTGCCACCAAATTGCGCACCGATGCCGGTCTCTTGTGAGAGTTTGAGAATTTTCGCCTCTAGGTCGAGGTCGCGGAATGCATGGCCGAGCTTGCTGCCCGATGTGGGTAGACCGTCCAGATAGCGGGCGCTAGCAAGCTTGGCGGTCTCAACAGCGAGTTCAGCCGAAGTGCCGCCGATCACGACTGCCAAGTGGTAGGGAGGACACGCTGCAGTACCGAGAGTTTTCATTTTCTCGAACACCCATGGCAGAAGGGTCTTCTCGTTCAGAAGGGCTTTTGTTTCTTGAAACAAGTAACTCTTGTTGGCAGAACCCCCGCCTTTTGCCAGGAAAAGGAACTTGTATTCCGCACCTTCTGTCGCAGAAATCTTGATTTCCGCTGGCAAGTTGTTGCCCGTGTTCACCTCGTCATACATGTTGAGTGGAGCCATCTGGCTGTAGCGCAGATTGCTTTTCTGGTACGTATTAAAAACACCTCGCGCTATTGCTTCTTCGTCGCTACCGTCGGTAAATACAAACTGGCCCTTCTTGCCCTTCACGATTGCAGTGCCTGTGTCTTGGCACATGGGGAGCACTCCACCCGCTGAGATACTCGCGTTCTTCAGAAGATCAAGGGCAACAAATCGATCGTTGTCACTTGCTTCTGGATCATCAAGGATCTTGCGCAACTGTTCGAGGTGCCCGGACCGCAGAAAGTGCGCAATATCGTGCATGGCTACTTCGGTGAGATGTGTGATTGCCGATGTGTCGACTTTTAGAAATTTCCCAAGTGGCGTGTCCACTGTGGAAACCCCGTCTTTGGATATCAAGCGGTAGTTGGTTGAGTCCTTCGTAAGAGGAAACAACTCGGTGAAATCGAACTCAGCCATGGTTCAACGGTAGGTCACTTTGGAGGCTTTGCAGTAGCCGGATCTTCAGGCCATGAGTGTTTTGGGTATCTCCCAGCCATGTCTTTTCGGACATCACGCCAGCTGCCTTTCCAGAACCCTGGGAGGTCACTAGTGGTTTGGATGGGTCGGTCGGCGGGCGAAAGCAACTCGAGCACTAACGGCACCTTGCCATTAACAATTGCGGGATGTACGTCAACCCCGTACAGGTCCTGAACACGCACTCGCAAGAGTGGATTCATGTCAGCTGGATACTCGAGTTTGCGCACGCGCCCATTTGGGAGCGAAAACTCGGTTGGCGCCAAAGCACTGAACTGCGTGGACTGATCCCATGAAAGTCCCGACTGCAAAACCATCACGAGGTCTATCGATCGCGTGTCAGTTAGGTCGCGACAATGCGCAATGTAAGGCAGTAGCCACGAGTCGAGGCTCGCTATCAAGGCCGCATCGGTCCAATCGGGCCAGCTCTCACCATCAGCGCCACGGACATATTGCATTCTCCGCTGCAAGCGCCGAAATTCTTCGCTGAGTTTCAACGCTGCAAGACGCGTTGTGCGCACTCTGTCGATTAGCGCATCAACGGTTGCAACGCTGGATTCAGGGCGTCGTGTCTCGCTGAGTAGGCGCATGTTGTCCAAGAGCACCTCGGTGCGCAGCACAAAGTCATCTTTGTCCTTATCGAAGATGAGAACGGATTCATGACGGACTCGATCCCCACATGCAACTTCAATGTCGCCCACGGATACGGAGCCAGCTAGTCGTACGCGCGCATTCTTTCGATCACCGTCAAGATCAATTGCGACAATGAATGGTGATTCAGCAAGGTTGTCACCTTTGGCAACCCATGCAGCGCTTCCTCCACGGAGCTGAAATTGGCCGACACCACTTCGTTTGGTGGCCAATCGATCGGGAAATCCGCCAAGAAGCAGCCGACCACAATGCTCTGAAGCCACATCAGATTCACGAATACCCGCGCGGCGCGCAAGATCAGTGGCGCGCCGCGAAACATTTTCGACAGCGCGGCGATCAAGGGCGTCGTGGTGCGCATGTCCAGCAACAAGATCAACTCGCAATGCGACATCAATAGGTAACGAGTCATGCGGACCGCGAAGAATGTCGCGCTCTTCCACAAGCGTGGCAATGATGCACGCGGTCCATGCGTCGTCTGCGGATTCATCTTTGGCGCGCTGGATCATCGCAGCCAAGCGTGGGTGAACTGGAAGTGTGGCGATGTTACGCCCGAGTTCGGTTGGCTTGAACTGGTCATCTATCGCGCCGAGTGCTTGAAGTAGTTCACGTGCTTGCTTCATGGCGGCTTTTGGCGGGGGATCGGGAAAGCGAAGTGCGGACTCATCGGCACCCCAGATGATGAGGTCTAGTGCTAAAGAAGTGAGCTCTGTTTCAGTGATCTCAGGTGCCAGGTGAGCGCGCCGACTCCCGTGTTCAATCTTGCTCCAAAGGCGATAGACGGTTCCGGGCTGTGTGCGGCCCGCTCGACCCGCACGTTGCTCAGCATTAGCTCGCGAGCAAGGAATTGTTGTGAGTCGTGTCATACCGGTGCGTGAATCAAATCGAGGTACCCGCGCGAGTCCGGCGTCAACTACGACAGTCACTCCATCAACAGTCAATGAAGTCTCGGCGATATCGGTGCTAAGAATCACTCGCCGCCGCCCAAGTGGATCAATTTGCAGTGCGGCGTCCTGCTCAGTTTGTGACAAAGCTCCAGCTAAGCGATGTATCTGCACAGTTGCGTGTCGACCTGCGATCACTTGCTCGTTGAGGTTTTGGCGCACACGGTTGATTTCACCCATTCCAGGCAGGAACACGAGAACGTCACCCTCGGTTTCATTTAAAGCCCTTATAACCACACGAGTAACCGCCGATTCGAGCCATTCTTTCTGTGGTTTTGGATCCCACACGACTGTCACTTCATGTTGGCGTCCGAGAGATTCAATGACCGGAGCAGGCTCACCATTTGCATTTTCCAAAGTCGGTACCAACGTGCGCGCATCGGGCGTTGCGGACATTGCAAGTAGTCGAAGATCGGGCCTTAGATGTCTCATGACATCAAGTGTTAGGGCGATGCCAAGATCTGTCGGCAAGTTGCGCTCGTGAACCTCATCGAAGATGACCAGCCCGACGTCGTCAAGTGCCGGGTTGTTCATCATGCGCCGAGTGAGAATGCCTTCGGTTATCACCTCAATACGAGTATCCGAACCAAGCACTCGATCATCGCGTGTTTGGTAACCGATCAGAGATCCAACATTTGTGTTGGTGGTTTGAGCCATGCGTTGAGCCGCCGCACGAGTGGCTAGTCGGCGTGGCTCAAGCATCAGAATTTTGCGTCCATTCATCCATGGTTCGTTGAGCAAGTGCAGTGGCACAGAGGTCGTCTTGCCAGCACCCGGTGGCGCAATTAGAAGAGCAGTTGTACCCGCCGCTAGAACTGATTTGAGGTCGTCAACGACGTCGTTGACGGGAAGATCAACCAAGTGCTGGTGTGCCCTTGAATGCGCGCGGATCTGATGCGGCTGGCAAAAGGGTTCGGGTCCAAGAGGTCAAGTTTGTGATTGCATCGGCAACAACTTGCCACTCACTGGCATTCCAGCCTTGCGCGCCAGAGACAACCGTGGCGTCACCACGCAACAAAACAAAGGCAGGCACTTCACTGAGCCCGAGGGATTTCACAAATATTCTGTTCGGGTCGCAAAACGCAAGAACTTCGTCAGCAATTGGCCCTAGGAATGTGCGCGCCTCATCGGCGCTGCAGGTGAGGACAAAGTTGGCCCTAACGGCGGAACCAGCAAAGTGATTGAGGATGCGGGTTGCAGTCGGCAGAATCCAAGCCGACTCATTGGTGTACGGATCAAGGATCACACTTGCTAGATGGAAGGTTGTCAGCCATTCGTGCAAAGGGCGCGAGTCGCCATTGATCGAGGTCAGAGTTACATCGACGGAGGGGTTGGAAAGAGTGCTTGCCACGCCAAAAAATTACTCCCTCCAGGGTGTTTTCCCATAGATGTTGGTCCAGATTTCTGACTTTGGAGTGCCCGCGCTACTGACGGGTAGCGTGAAGACCATGTCAGTACGCTCCCGAGACCTGCCCCGCCGTTCCTGTCTGTCGATTCCTGGATCGTCCGAGAAAATGATTAACAAGGGCGCTGGATTGCCCGCCGACATGGTTTTCTTGGACCTCGAGGATGCCGTTGCGCCCAAGGAGAAAGAATCTTCTCGGCCCCGGGTTGCTGAAGCCATTCGTACCCTCGATTGGGGCGACAAGGTTCTCTGCGTGCGGGTTAATGACTGGTCAACCAAGTGGACTGCATACGACATCATCGAAGTTGTCGGTAACGCTGGCCCCCGCCTCGATGAGATCATGCTTCCAAAGGTGGAAAGTGCAGCGCAGATAGTCGCCACCGACATGCTGTTGCGCCAGGTGGAGATCGCATCCGGTCTTCCGATTGGTCACATTGGCATTGAAGCTCAGATTGAGACCGCACGTGGTCTCATAAATGTTGAAGAGATCTGTGCAGCAAGTCCGCGATTGGAAACAATCATCTTTGGTCCTGCCGATTTTGCAGCAAGTATGGAAATGCCAGTGCTCACCGGTGGAGTACAAATTCCAGATTATCCCGGTGACCATTTCCACTATGTCTTCAACAAGATCCTGATGGCTGGCCGTGCCAATGGTCTGCAAGTGATCGATGGTCCTTATCTATACATTCGCGACACCGATGGGTTCCGTGATTACTGCAAGCGCACCCGCACTTTGGGTTACGACGGCAAATGGGCGCTACATCCTGATCAAGTAACGGTGTTGAATGAGGTCTTCTCACCTACGCAGGAGCAGTTTGACCGTGCTTGGGCGATCTTGGATGCATACGCACATGCAACCGAAGGTGAAGGCAAAGGTGCCGTTATGTTCGGCGATGAAATGATTGATGAAGCCAGTCGCAAGATGGCGCTGAAGTTCATTTCTCGTGGTGAGCGTGCAGGCTTGCAGCGTTCGGCTAACTGAATCTTGGTCAGCTCACGAGCTGACGCGAAATCACCTTCAAGCAGAGAGTTTCGTCTGCGCCTTCGAAGATGGAAAGCACTCGAGCATCAACGAAGAGTCGGCTAACTGGGTATTCCTCTGCGTATCCATATCCACCATGAATCTGCATCGCTTCGCGGGTAACCCACTCAGCGGCTTTGCATGAGTACGCCTTGATCATGCTCGCCTCGAGAGTGCCTTCACCTTTAGCCATCAGCGTTGCAACCGCATATGAGAATTGTCGGCAGGCCTGAATGATGACCGCCATGCGTCCGAGTTTTGCTTTAGTCAATTGGTAGTCAAAGACATTGCGCCCGAACACGTTGCGGTTCTGGGAATAGTCAAGAGCCGATTCATAGGCAGCTTGCATGACGCCCACCGCGCGCGCGGCAGTTTGTAAGCGACCATTTTCAAATCCAGCCATCTGGAGATAGAAGCCTTTGCCGATTCCATCGGGGCCACCGATCAAGTTTTCGGCGGCAACCCACCATGCATCGAAAGCAACTTCATAGGAGTGCATTCCGCGGTAGCCGATCGTGTCGATTGCGCGGCCTTCCATCTTGCCGCCATCGTCTTGTTTGAATTCGAATCCATGACCATCACCTCGTGGTTTTGGAACTATGAAGAGGCTCAGACCTCGGTGGCCAAGCGAGCGGTCCGCTTCGGTGCGGGCAAGCAACATGAGTACATCAGCACGTGCTCCAAAAGTGCACCAGGTCTTCACGCCGTTTATGACATAGCCGTCTTCGCCCTTTGAATTCTTTGCAGGTGTCGCTGTGACTTTGATGTTGGCTACGTCACTTCCATAATCAGGCTCGGTGACGGCAACGGCAGCGAGCACTTCTGCTGTTGCAAGCTTCGACAACCAGAAATGTTTCTGCTCCTCGGTGCCACCTTTCATCAATGCGCGAGCGAGGATTTCTGGGCGAGTGATCAGCGAGCCTCCGATTCCCAAAGATCCACGTGAGAGTTCCTCAGTTGCGATCACATTGCCCAGGTATTCGCCGTCGCCACCTTCGCTGTAACCGCCGTATTCAACGGGTATGGAAAGACCAAACGCGCCCATTTCGGCAAGCCCTGAGATGATCTGTTCGGGCACATCGTCATTGTTTCGGTGCACGTGTTCGGCGTGCTGTGTAAGCACGTTGTTTGCATAGGCCCGAAAAGCATCCTGAACCATTTCAAACTCTGAATCGAGATGACGCGGTCCGGGATGATCAGCGAGCGAGGCAAGAAAGTCGGGATCTCTGTACTTGGTTACGAAGTCGTGACCCTTGGCAAGTACCGATGGATCTACTCCCCAGATCTGCTCGCGACCAATCAACTTGCTGACTAGATCGTGCACCACATCGGCGACGAAAGCACATGTGATCTTTGATTCAATGTCACCTTTGTTGCCGTAGTCGAGCATTGCTCGCGCGGTTGCTACGGCCGATGCGATGTGGGCGAGGTCGTATGCAAGGACTTGGCTGGCATCGGGCCCTCCCGATGCTTTGAGACTTGCGATTCCAGCTTCAACGCAAGACGATGCGACTTCAACAATCTCAGTGGCTGTAACGAGGTCATTTAGGGCGGCGGAGGGCATGAGAAAAGGCTAGCCGTGGCTATCTAAATGACCACTCGCCACCCCAAACGACCGCAATTGCCTAGAGTGGCAAATAGGCGACTTATGTCAGAGCAGACCACATCCGACGGCGAAAAGCCGCCTCAGCGCGAGGGTTCACGGATCCTGAAGCGCGCCGCAAAGACCTTCATCACCCTCGCCCTTATCTGGTTCTTCGTGATTCCGTTGATCCCCGGCTTCCGAGATGCCATCGACCGCCTCACAGATGTCGCCCCTGGGTACCTGATTTGTGGATTAGCACTTCAGATTTCCGCTTTGTTCTCGTACTCGATGTTGACGCGCGCGGCACTGACCGAGGAAGGACACAAGTTTCCGATATTTCGCCTCTTTCGAATCCAACTGAGTACCCGCGCGTTGGGCAGTGTGATGCCGGTAGGCAACGCCGCATCATCAGCTCTTGGCTATCGGCTGTTGACACTTTCCGGGGTAAGCGGGCCTGATGCTGGATTCGCACTGGCCACTGCTGGTGTGGGCTCGGCGGTTGTTTTGAACATCATGCTTTGGATCGCCTTGATTGTGTCGATTCCTCTGCGTGGCGTAAATGCTGGCTACGGACTCGCAGCATTAGTGGGCGTCATATTGATGTTGGTTGCGGCACTCCTTGTTTTCGGATTGATGGAAGGTCAAGGACGCGCTGAACGTGCCGTGCGCGCCATTGCCAAAAACCTACGCTTCAATCCAGATCGCGCAGCCGAAGTACTAAACCACCTCGGTTCACGATTGGAGTCACTGGCAAAGAATCGGCATCTAATGAGGCGCGTCGTTTTCTGGGCAGCACTTAACTGGTTACTTGACGCAGCTTCGCTGTGGGTGTTCTTGCGCGCCTTTGGTGGATCGATTGCGTTTGACGGTTTGTTGGTTGCGTTCGGACTCGCCAACATCATCGCGGTTGTGCCTATCACGCCCGGTGGTCTTGGCATCGTTGAAGGTTTGTACATCCCAACGCTTGTCGGCTTTGGTCTCACTAAGAGCACCGCCACCGTTGGTGTCTACCTCTACCGAATTGCCCAATACTTCATGCCCATCGCGCTTGGTGGCCTTGCCTATCTCTCCTTGCGCATGGGGCCACTTTCGATTGCTCGCCATACGCGGCTTTCGAAGCTTCGAGATGTAGCAATTGAAGAAGCCGAACGTCGACAGAGTCGAGTCGACTGGATTGAAACTTACGCACCGCGTGACATAACAAGCGAAG